>DATGVB010000069.1:0-33077 GCA_035300805.1 Tetragenococcus sp.
TTAGAAAACTTTTATCACGGATATCTCCCTCATAAAAACGAGCTGCTGGGTGGACTGCTGCTTTATGTCCGGTCAATAAATTATCAATGACTGCGACATCATAGCCACGTTCGACTAACTTATCAACTGCATGGGATCCAATATAGCCAGCCCCGCCTAATACTAAAACTGTCATGAAAACTCCTCCTGTTTTTATAATTTACGTGCACCATCATCAATATTTGCCTGATAAATATCTGTTTTATAACCAATCTTGGTTAAATAAGTTTGTGACACTTGGCTGACAAAATCCTGCCAATCGATCTTTTTAACTAAAGCAATTGCACATCCGCCAAAGCCAGCTCCTGTCATGCGCGCACCTAAAACACTCGGATGTGCTTGAGCCGCTTGAACTAAAGTATCTAGCTCGATGCCTGTTACTTCATAATCATATTGTAAAGAATAATGTGAAGCATTCAAAAGCTTGCCGAACTCAGCTAAATCACCCTTAGACAAAGCCTTTTTTGCTAACTTCGTACGTTCATTTTCCGTAACCGCATGTTTCGCTCTTTTAACTAAAACAGGATCTTTGATCAAATCCGTATGGGCAAAAAAAGTGGCGCTGTCTAATTCTCCCAATGATTTGATATTCAATTTAGTCTGTAGCAGTTTTAAGGCTTTTTCACACTCAGAACGTCTTTCATTGTACTTAGAGTCGGCCAATTCACGCCGTTTATTGGTATTCATAATAGCAACCACATATTCACCAAATTCAGCCGGAATAACCTCATAATCCAGCGTATTGGTATCCAATAAAAGTGCATGATCTTTTTCTCCCATCCCTACAGCAAATTGATCCATGATACCGGAATTAACGCCAATAAACTGATTCTCTGTTTTTTGGCCTAATTTAACTAAATCCAGTGTTTCTACTGGCAAATTAAATAAATCGCGCAAAATTACCCCCATCAGTAATTCAATCGAGGCCGATGAAGAAAGGCCCGCTCCATTAGGAATATTTCCCCAAAAAACAATTTCAAGACCCTGATCGATTGGATAACCAGCTGCCTTAAGAAAGTAAGCCATTCCTTTGGGATAATTGGCCCAGTCGTCTTTCTTATCATAACTCAGATCCGCTAAGGAAACTTCAATGATCCCCTTTTCAGGAAAATTTTCTGAGTAAAATCGAATGCTTTGATCGGTTGTCTTCTTGGCTGCTGCAAAAGTTCCCAGTGTAATTGCTGCCGGGAAGACATAACCGCCGTTGTAGTCCGTATGTTCTCCTATCAAATTAATCCGTCCAGGTGCAAAATACTCTGTTGTCGGTTGTTCTTTAAAGATACGATTAAAAACTTCTTGCACATTCATCTCCATGATTCTTTCCTCCGAATTATTATTAGTAAATTTATTATAAAATATTTAGTAAATTTTAGCAATAAGAAATATTAAGAATTTTAGTATATTACTTTTCAAATTGACTAATTTCAGCGATAATAAAGATAGAATAAAAAATGAGGTGAGCAAATGAAAAAATTTACGACAGGATTTGTATTGGGTTCTTTAGCAACAACTGCAGCTACCATTTGTTTAGTCACTACGATCAAGAAAAAAGTCATCGATCCTATCGAAGAAAAAGAAGCGATCATCTACGAAAATCGAAAAAAAGCAAAACGTAAAAGTTTTGCTCGTTAAAAAAGAAGCTGGATCGTCCAAATAGGAAAAATCAGCTTCAGAATTTAAAACAATTATAGAGATGATCAGTCAATGTTTAAAAAATATCGTATTTTCGAACAAAAACATCCTTATATGAGTACTGTAGGGGAAACAATAGTAATAATCATTGTTGGCCTGGCTGTTATCTATATCTTTACAGGAAAAATCAGAACAACAGGCTTAGCTATAGTAATTGGGATATTGCTGGGAGAACTGTATAATATTTATAAACAGAAGCACAGAACTTAAAAAAGATTAGGTAGTAACTGTAAAAAAAACAACGAACTTTGGCTATTAGTTAAAGTTCGTTGTTTTTTTACTTTTTTCTTGCTAACTTCATCATTCTTCTCATGTTCAATAGAAAGAGCGTACTTTTTATAGGTCTTTTGATTTCTTTTTACCTTCCCAGCCATCAAAACCTTCTTTGAGAATAAAAATATTTTCAAATCCTTTTTTGCGCAGTTTATTGGCTGCTCTGACGCTTAATGTTTTACCGGTATCATAAAGATAAATCGGCTGATCTTTACGGATCGAACTTAGTGACTGATCTAAGACCGTATAAGGCATATTGCGGGCTCCCATAATGTGACTGCCGTTGAATTCATTTTTTTCACGTACATCGATCACCTGAGCTTTACGCATGCCTTGCCGAAAAGTTTCCTGATCGATGATCGTTGCTGATCGTTTGCCCTGAATATAATAATAAAGCCAGTTCAATCCCATACCTAATAAAATAATCGCTAAAACTAGAATTAACATTTGTAAAAAATTCATTACTTACTCACCTTGTCCTTCTCTTTGTCTTTAATTAGAGCTAATGAAGCTGCACCGATAATGCCTGCATCATTGCCCAATTGAGCTAATTTAATGGTTGTACTTTCCCCAACTTGAGGAAAAGTATACTTTTTAAAATAATGCTCTACTTTAAGCCTTAAGAACTCACCTGCCGCAGAAACACCTCCACCTAAAATAATACTGGATGGATTCAATAAGTTGCCGATATTTCCACAAGCTAGTCCCAGATAATTACAAACCTGGTCGATCACCATTAAAGCAAAAGGATCATTTTTTTGAGCGAGCTCGAAAACCATCTTACTGGTCACTTCTTCACCGTCATCTAAAGTTTGCTTTAGAGTAGAGGCACCGGCAAATTCTTCTGATAAATGACGGGCCAGACGAACTACTCCTGTCGCACTGGCCACTGTTTCCAAGCAGCCTACTTTGCCACAAGTGCACTTAAAGCCGGCTGGATCCACTGTCAGATGACCGATTTCACCGGCACAGCCAGCAATCCCGTGTAAGAGTTGTCCTTCCATCACAATACCGCCACCGACACCGGTTCCTAAAGTAATAAAGACAACATCTGCCTCGTTATCTCCTGCTCCTTTAAAGCGTTCACCAAGAGCAGCTACATTGGCATCGTTATCTAAGAAAAAGGGAATACCGGTAGCTGCTTCGATCTGCTCTTTTACCGGTTGAAGAGTTGACCAATTCAGATTGTATGCTCCGATCACTGTCCCTTTGTTTCTATCGACACTCCCAGGAGTCCCCATCCCGATCGCCGCAAAATCTGTGGTTTGTAACTGATATAATCTTAGTCGATGATTGATACTTGAAATAATATCGTCAACAATATGGCTGCCAGCTTCTTGAATATTAGTTGGAATGCTCCACTTCTGCTGGATATCACCACTTAACGTTAAGATGGCAAATTTAGTCGTTGTACCGCCTAAATCAATTCCTATTACTTTTTTTTCTTCCATCTACTTCTCCTTCCTGCTTTCTTCAATACGATGTTCTCTAAGTAAAATACTTCGAGCGGTCAAATAGGTTTCCTTATCGATCAAATGGGCCTCGAAAATATTTTTTAATTCAATACTCATCAATTCAATATCATAAATACGTTTACCCACATAGACATATATCCCAAAACGTTTTAATAATTGTTGCACATCATATAAACTTTTCATAAGTCACCACCAATTATACTAATACTTGGTATTTTTTTAAACCATATAATAAACAAAAAACGACTATAAAAAGTAGCAGGATTGCTGAAATAATCCGAGTATGGATCGAGTAATCGTGATTACGCTTAGGCAGGCCCGCCAAATTACCGAATAATAAACCACCTGCCAGACCGCCTACATGTCCCCAGATATCTACTGAACGATCGAATAAACTAAATAATAAACTGATCGTCACAAAAAGGGTAAATTGCTTCACTAAAGCCTGAATTGCATAATTATCATTATAATGTAGACCTAATATAACAAAAGCACCAAATAACCCAAATAAAGCAGTGCTGGCTCCGGCCGACTGAATTCCTGCCTGATTAAAGGCAAAACTCATCAGATTCCCCATTACACCACTAATCAAATAAATCAGTAAATAGCGCCAATGACCATATAAAGCTTCAATTTGCTGACCCATATAATACAAAACAACAGAATTGACCGCAAAATGCATCAGACCATAATGGATAAACATCGGCGTAAACAAACGCCAGTACTGACCATAAAAAGCGATCAGAGGACCAAACATAGAGCCTCTTGTTTCAATTTGCAGAGCAGGAAAAAGATAAGCTAATAAAAAAACAACTGTCTGAATGATCAATAAGCCATAGGTAATAAAAGGCTGATTAAGCCAACGTTTTATTTTATAATGATTCATAACTATCACTTCTTTCTAAATGATCAGTGTAAATTCGTTCTACCGGTAAATCAAATTCACCGATTTCCCAGTTATCATTCAGTTGCTCACTAAAGACTAAACTACAAGATCTCCCTTTAAAATCAGTCAGAAAGCGGTCATAATAGCCGCCGCCAAAGCCGATCCGATAGCCCTTAGCGGAAAAAACAATACCTGGTACGATCAGCAGATGAATTTGATCTTTTGACACAACTGCATTATTAACAGGTTCTTCAATGCCAAAAGTACTTTTTTGATACACTGTGTTCTCATCAATTTCATAAAAATTCATTTGACCTTCCGGCAGAGCTTTAGGTACCACAACTGTCTTATTTTGTTTAAGCGCCTGGCTGGTTAAAAAGGCTAAATTAAATTCGAAATTCTGAGAACGATACAGCGCAACTGTCGCTGCATCTTGCCACAGTTTTGAATGTAAGAGCAGATTAGCTATTGCTTCTTCTTTGGCTTGTTTCTTTTTAGGATGATCAGCTAATTTTTTTAAATGGCTGATTGTTTCTATTCGTAATTGTTTTTTATTCACTAGTGACAACTCCATTTTAAATTTGTTTGATTCATTTTTCCATGATAACATTTTATTACAACACTTCCAATACAGGACTTAAAATCCAGTCAAGTAATATTACTTAACAAAACTTGCCAAAATCACTAGAATTTTACAAAAAAACATGCTATGATAATAAAGTCCGATTTGGAGTATTGAGTATTTAGGAGGGAAAACACATGCGTGTTAATATTACACTAGAATGCACTTCTTGCAAAGAACGCAATTACTTAACAAGTAAAAACAAACGTAACAACCCTGATCGTTTGGAAAAAATGAAGTATTGCCCACGTGAAAGAAAAGTGACATTGCACCGCGAAACAAAGTAAATCAAATCTCACCTGACAGATTTTCTGTCAGGTGCTTTTTTATCTAAAAAATTTTTAAAATAAAAAAACCGTCATCTCATTAGAAATGACGGATTATTGTTCGAGTAAGATTTAATACCAACCGTTAGCAACCCAGAAACTTTTCGCAGCTTCCCATGAACCATAACGATCAGATACATATTGGTCTGCAACCTTTTCTTGGTTTGCTGCAGAATAGTCACCACTTAAATAAGAAGAACTCAATTGATAACGACCTACATATTGGCCATTAGAAGCTGAGTAAGAACCACCGGATTCTTTTTGTGCGATCCATTCCTTTGCAGATGAAGAATTACCAGCAGAAGTGCTATCCTGGCTGACTTTTACTTCTTGTGTCTGTTGTTGTACTGGTGCAGACGGTTGTTCTTCATAAACAGGTGCACTTTCTTCTGCTTGAGGAACATCTTGTTTAGCTGAAACTTTTTTTGCTTTGCCATCTGTAGCAATCGTCAGCTTTTCCCCAACAAAAATCTGATCTGCATTTTTTATATCATTATCTTTTACAATCGAATCTACTAAACTATTGTCACCAACAAATTCCATCGAAATTTTTGATAAAGTATCATTCTCTTTGACGGTGTATACTTCATCAGCCTTAACTTCTTTTCCTCCAAGCGCTAAAGTTGCACTTGCTGCTAATAAAGTGCTGAATAAAACAGTTTTGCTCAATTTCATTTTTCATTTCCTCCAAATATCTTTATCTACAACTTCTTTCAAGCTACAATTGTTAACTTACCACTGAACTGTATTACTTATGTAAAAAACAGTTAACAATTCATTACAATTTGAAGAAAAATATGACAAAAGCTGATAAAAAATATTTTTATTAAGATTATATTAAGAATGAAAAGTACTGATATATCAAGCACAATTTAGTTTGCTATACAAACTATTGAAAATTTATTTTTTGTAATATTTCAAAAATAAAAGCTCTTAAAAAAATTTTTTTAAGAGCTTTTTTTGGAACTACCATCTAAATAGTTGATCTGATAACCATTTTGTACATTATAAATAAAAATATTCAATTGGATCCTATCATCTTCAATACTTTGTGCTTCCAGTTCGACTCCACGAGCAACCAGTTCGTTATCCTTAAAATAAGGAGTCACACGATATCGTACATGATGGCCAGTTTCCTTCAAATAAGCGGCTATCTTTTCTTCGTACTCCTTCATGGGTCCCTGATTCATTTGCTGTGTACCTGTGAATAGATTTTTCCAGTTTACGTCTTCGCCCGTAAACTGATGGCCGATCAAATGTGAACGGTTATAAAGCCAGACATCTTCTTTAATTTTCTTTTGTTTCCAGCCAGTGGGATAAACTTGCGAGATATCCTCTCGTTTTTTTTGCGGCATCATGTCTTTATGCAGCATGGCATTGGCAGCTCCTACTCGGTTAAATTGATCTAAGTTGCTAAAACTCTGCCAATTCTTTTTTGTTAAAGACAAGTCCTCTTCAGAAAAAAAGGGCTGGTTTTCATTTAAACTAACGACACTATCGTCACTATAAGCAGGTAAACTGGAAAGTTTATCATAATTTTCTAGTTGGTTTTTTTCATTTGTAGAAAAAATTGCCACGATCGAAGCAGGATCATCCCAATCAACCTGGGCAAGATCGATTTGACCGGCACTAGCAGTAAATACAATCAGAGCTATCAAAGTAAAAAATAAGCGCTTCGCCTTTTTTGAATTTTTATTTGATTTTTTTCCCATTTACTTTTCTCTTTCTTTTTTACTTTTTTACAATAATAAAGCAGCAAGAATCTACTTGAGATCCTTGCTGCTTTGGTCAGTTTCCTTAAAGTAAATCGCCGTATACGTCATCTACGGTGTTTTCTGGATCGATCACAATGTAAAGATTCTGATTCTTGGAGCTGATTTTAGTGGATTGGTTTACATTATCCAAACCTTCTTCATCTTTATCTTTATAAGGGAAGTAAATAATATCCGGTTCACCTGAATCAAAAATAATATGCATGTACTCAATATCCTCATACTTCAAAGCTCGAGCAAACATTCCCATTTCTAAACCGCCAAGGTTGATATCATCAGTTGTTACATGATCGCCTTCCTGGAAAACCTCCATTTTAAAAGCGGCGCAAGGATGAATTTTTACAAAATCACTACCATTGATACGTCCGTAGCTGATCGTTACTTGTTTGATCCACAAATCTCCAATATCACGACGGTCAATCGTCCAAGTTTCTCCATTACGGAAAAAGAACTTTAATGCCTTCATTTCTCTTGACATAATAAACGCTCCTTGTCTTTTTATTATAATTATTACAAATTAATTTTATCATAAAGCCTAGCTAAGGTAAATCACAATCCACTAGCTGCAAATTAAGTTCTATTTACTATTAGTCTTTAATTTTTTAGCCGCATGCCTCAGTAATTCTCTTTTGTCATTGGCTACTTGTTGATTCACTACAGCATTTTCCAGATAAAGCAGGATCTCTTTCAGCCATTTTCCAGCTGTCTGATTAAAAAATTGCATCAAATCATGACCATTTACCGCTAATTCTTTTAAAGAATGGATAGCCAGCTGTTGATCTAATATTGTAATTTTTTCATAATCAGTGGGTAAATCATAATAAGGCAAGAGTTCCTCTATTAAAATTGCCTGTTTCTTCCCTAAATGGTAAATTTGCTGCAAACCAAAAGCTCCACGTTTACGTTTTTTTAATCCCGAAATTAAAATTTGCACCGAATGGATCATTTCATTGGAACATTTCCAGCTTTTCAAAAATGAACGAACATCGCTTTCTGCTAACTCCAGCTGATCAATCAACAAAGTCCAGGCTTGTACCTGATTCTTTAACTGGATATCAGGCAATTGGCTAAAATTTTTCAAAGCTTGCTTTTCTTTAGATAGTTTAGGACATTCTTTATAACATTGTGTGGCAAGCAGCATCTCTATTCCTGCTCGTCGATTAGAACCTAAAAGTAATTTTACAAATTCAACATTGATTCTTTCAATAGAAATCTTTGCTAATAAAGCATGATTTTCTTTAATAGCCGTAAAAGTTTCAGGTGTTAACTTAAAGCCTAACTGGCTGACAAACCGCAAGCCGCGCATCATCCGCAGGGCATCTTCAGAAAAACGTGCATAAGGATCTCCTACGGCCTTTAGTTTTTTTTCTTTTAAATCATTCAAACCGCCAAATAAGTCGATCACCTCTCCATCTTGCTTTAAGGCAAAGGCATTGATCGTAAAATCTCGTCTTCGTAAATCTTCTTCAAGTGAACGGACAAATTTTACCTGATCTGGTCTACGATAATCCTGATAAGCGGATTCTGTCCGAAAAGTCGTAATTTCATACTGACCCAGATTCGTTAAAACAAGCACTGTACCATGCTTAATCCCTACATCGATCGTCCGGGGGAAAATAGCTTTGATTTCCTCAGGAAAAGCACTAGTCGCTATATCGACGTCATGAATCGATTGTTGCAGTAGACAATCTCTAACACTACCTCCGACAAAAAAGGCGTTATGTCCTGCTTGTTCGATTTTTCTGATGACTGGCAAAGCTCTTTCATATTCAGCTGGAAAGACAGCTAACTTCATTATTGTTTTTCCTTTCCATCCACACGTTCAAAACGATAGGCATCTCTTTGATTAAATTTTTCCATATTCTCCTTAAATACTTCTGTCAAATCAATTCCCAGTGAATTAGCCATGATCATTGTAACAAACAAAACATCGCCCAGCTCTTCTTTAACTGTTTTTTGGGGTTCTGTTGATTTTTTACTTTTTTCACCATAATAGTGATTGACTTCCCGAGCCAGCTCCCCCACTTCTTCAGTCAAACGAGCCATTTGAGCCAGGGGACTAAAATAACCGTCTTTAAATTGTTGAATATATTCGTCTACTTCTGTTTGCATTGCTCTTAACGACTGCTCTTTTACCATAAAAAAACACCTCCATTTACCATGTTCTTTTTTATTTTAGCAAAAATTTCAACCAATTCCTAGGAGATAAAGATTGAGACAAAGGAAATTTCGTGCTACATTAAATTTGGTCTAAAGGAGGTCATTATGTGAAAAATACTTTTTCTTTAAAAACTTTACGTGATTTGCTATTTATTATCGTCGGTACTGCGATCCATGGATTTTCAATCGTATTTTTAAATATTCCTAATCAATTAGCCGATGGTGGTTTTAGTGGAATTACCCTAATTCTACGAGCACTTTTTAATTTTAATCCATCAACTACTACCTTGCTGTTAAATATTCCAGTCATTATGCTAGGTGGCAGGATCTTAGGTAAACGATCTTTTTATTATACCATCTTAGGTACCTCGGCTTTGTCTTTTTGGCTAGCTTTCTGGCAGAATTTCTCTTTTTCAATTGATTTAGAGCATGATCTCTTGATTGCTGCTCTTTTAGCTGGTGTCTCAGGCGGGATCGGAGCTGGTTTAGTCTATAAAGTGGGGGCAACCACAGGCGGCAGTGATGTCATTGCCAGATTATTTGAAAAAAAATTGGGCATTCCTGTTGGTCGTACTTTATTTGGTTTTGATGTGATCGTATTAGCTTTTTCTTTAACATATATCAGTTTAAATAAAATGATGTATACTTTAATTTTTTCTTTTGTCTATTCTAAAATAATTGACACTGTAGTTGACAGCAGCTATTCGGCTAAAGGTATGCTGATCATGTCCGACAAATATGAAGAATTAGCTCAAGTACTCATTAAAGAACTCGAGCGCGGTCTTACTTATCTAGATAGTCAAGGCGGTTTTTCCAGGCAACCCAGAAAAATGATCTATATTGTCATAACACCACGCGAAATTTCAACTGTCAAAGATATTATTGAAACAGTCGATCCACATGCTTTTGTTTCTATTATCAATGTCCATGACGTCCAAGGTGAAGGCTTTAGTTACTTAAGACCTAAAATAAACCTTTTAAAATAATTTTTTAAAATAATATACGTACTTTTATCGTGACTCCGTTGATTGTTAGCATAATATACGTACTTTTATTGTGACTCCGTGCTTTTTGGCAAAAAAAGAGGCTGGAAAAAACTTCCAGTCCATTTTTTTAGTTTTTATTTTCTACTTGTTTTTTACTTATTAAGCAATTCACTTCTTCAGAAAGGTGCATGAATAACTCTGGGTCATCATCTTCTAAGGCCTGATTGATCTGCTGATAAAGCTGATGAATCTTAGCTTCTTTATTTAATTCATCAAAATACGCATCTACACGCTGCCAGGTATCTTCATCAATACTGTCATTCCAGCTGCAATAAGGATTATCTTCTAAAACAGCTAAATAAAGATCATTGCCCCAAGCGTGACTAAAGGCGCATTCTATATATAATGGTTCTTGCCAATTTAAGCGTATCTCATGAAAAATTTGTTCACTATCGTTAAAAATTTCACCATCAAGATTTAAAGAAATCGGCTCCCCATAAAAACATTGGCAACATAGGATGATCCCTCTTGGTGTTGTATTTGCTTTTTCTACAAAATGGACATTTTTTAAAATCGACTCATGATTTGCCAAGTAATTTAAAACCCATGAAACTTCTCTTTTGGCAAAAGATTCGTGTGAAACCAACCAATTTAAAAACCTTTTCTTATCTAATGTTGAGACTTCCATCTCGTCACCATCCTTCTGATTCTGATAAATCTGCTAAAAGTGAACTAATTTCCATATCTCCAGGTTCGTGTTCTAAATAATGTGATAAATATTGTTTAGCTTCTTTTAAGCGCCCTTCCTCGCGTAAAAAGATCCCATATTCTTTCATAAAGTCAACTTCATGTGATAACTCTTTGCTTGCAAGAGCATAATACTCACTAGCTTTTTCAAATTCTTCTAATTCATTATAAACATGAGCTAAATTCCAAAGAGCATAAGGATGATCCTTTTCTTCCATTTTCTCAATGGTTTTAATTACATCTTCAAAACGTTCCTCATTGAGATAAAGATTACTTAAAGTAAGTAAGCTTTCATCCGTTTTCTCACCTAATTTCAAAGCTTGCAGCAAAAAATCCTCGGTTTTTTTTATATCATGCAGGCGATAGCTGTTTTCAGCTGCAAAATGAAACAAAGCTACCTGATAAGGATCTTCTTTAATACCTGCTTCAATCACTTCCTGAGCTTCTTCTACCTGTTCTTCTTCCTGCAGGCTTTCAGCTAAAGGTAAGTACAGTGCTTGATAATGAGGATTTAACTCCCGTAATTCTTTTAAATAAGAAATTGTCTGATCGTTGTCTTTTAATTGACGATATACAAAAGCCGTCTGGAATAATCTTTCATCTGTATGACCTGCTTGTAAAGCTGCTGTTAAATGCTCAATAGCTTCTTCAAATTTTCCTATCAAGCTAAGGCTTGTTCCTAAACGTTCTTGTAAAGAAACATTATTGATGGCAGTTTCTCCTTTAGCAAGCAAACGATGATAAATAAATTGTGCTTCATCAAACTTATTGATAGAAAAATATAACTCCGCCAAGGCAAATTCAATCAGAGACTCATCAGGCAAGATGCGTGCAGCCTCTTTTAGTTTGGCTTCACTTACTTCAGTCATTCCTAAAACTTGATATAAATCAGCTAAAATCAATAATGCCTGTGGGTAAATATCATCTTCTTTAGGTATTTCTTGCAATAATTCTAAAGCTTCATCCGTCTGATCATTTTCAATTGCTATTTCGGCTAGCGGTAAATTCATATCCAAAATATCCGGATAACGTTTCCTTAATGTTTCAAAAGCTTCCTTTGCTTCTGCTAAAAAGCCTAATGATAAAAGAGTTTCACCCAATTCTGCCAAAACATCTGCCTCATCTTTTTTTAGAGCCTGAGCTAGTTCTAATTGAGCTTGAACGAGATCCTCTTTTTCTAAAGCAGCAAGCATCTTTTCGCTATGTGTCATGATATCCCTCAAATCTCTGAAATAATTCGTTGATAATAATCCATTGCTCTCAATAATGACTTTTCATCAGCTAAGTGGTTTTTTCCTAAATGACCGATTTTAGTCAGTGTCGACAATGAAACTTCTTTTTGTAAGCTAGCTAGCTGTTCTAAATAATCTCCAATTAAGAATTGGCTAGGCAAATTTAATGGATAGCCTAAGTCTTTTAACCACTGCATAAAAGCACTAAGCGGAAAGTCAAGGTCAAAAGTGACAACATTCCAAAAAAGCTGAAATAAAAAGGCTAAAAAACGTTTCATATAAGCCGATAGCAAATGTCCATTTTCAGTCAGATAAAAAGCTTTTTCAAAAAGTTTGCCAAAATCAGCAATGGGCACTGCATTTTTTTCATATGACTTTACTGCAGGAGAGATAAAAGCAGTTAAGGATGCCGTTGTTAAGTTCTTTTTTGTCGGAAAAACTTGATATAATTCTCGCAGTAAAGAACCATCTGTCAGCACAGCAATTTGAATAAAAGATTGTAAATCAACTAGCTTACCTTCATTTTGCTTTTGAACAATCGTTTGATCTAAAAATAACTGACTGGGTAAATTTTTTTGTAGCATCACAGGATGATAGGGGTTTTGCCAAATAATTTTATTTTCTGATAAAGCTGTAAACATCGCACTAAAAGATGGCGCAACGACCCAATAATCAGCATCAAGTAAGATATTTTTCTGTAAAAATCCGGTTAACTCTACAACTCCCTCATTGCCAAAAGCAAGCAAAAGATATTTTGCACTTGGAGGAAACTGACTCAAAAAAATGAGAACTTCCTTTAATTCATCCAAATTATTACAGTAAAGCTGATTACGACAAATATAACAGTCGATTTTATTTTCAGGAAACGATTGTTCTATTTTCTGAAAAAAACGATCATAGTAGCGCTGGTTGGTTAAAACGATCACATGCTGGTCTTGTAAAACATAACTCTTAACACTGCTAGTTAAGAGTTCACCGTAATTGATCTGGCTATGAAGCTTTGAGCGTTCAAAAAGCAGCTTCATCCTATTTCCCCCATCCACTCATATAGTAGTATTGTAACACGAACTTTCATCGTTGAGAAGCCTTCTCAGTTATAAAAATAAAATTAATTACAATAAAAATCATTTTTCACAGACTATAGTGTTTATAATTCAAACTACTTTAGTCAAACAAAAAAAGAACTGTCTTTTTTTACAGCTCTTTTAAATATTTATAACAAAAGAACCCCTGTCAGACAAGGGTTCTTGAATCAAAACTATTTTACTGCATCTTTCAATGCTTTACCAGGTTTAAACGCTGGTACCTTACTTGCTGGAATTTGAATTTCTTCTCCTGTTTGCGGATTACGCCCTTTACGTGCTGCACGAGAACGTACTTCAAAGTTACCAAATCCGATCAATTGAACTTTTTCTCCTTTAGCAAGAGAATCTTGAATTGATGAAAATACAGCATCTACTGCTGCAGTTGCGTCTTTTTTAGTTAAGTCAGTCGCTGCTGCAACTTTTTCGATTAATTCTGCCTTGTTTGCCATGGATGGATTCACCTCCTGAAAATTTGATGGTAATTTGCTAATCTGCACGCTTCTTGAGTGGTCCAAAAAGACGTGGTAAATATTGATTTTTCGAATCAACATTCTGATAATACGTTATCACAAGAATCTTTTAATATCAAGGATTTTCGCTATTTTAGCAAGGTTTTTTTGCTAATTTAACAAAAAATATCTTCCTTTGTAAAAAAGAATGAATTATGATACAATCATCATTTTCGCTTACGTGGAATAATTCGAATCGGCGTAGCTTCAAAACCAAAAGCAGCACGAATCTGATTCTCTAAAAACCGCTCATAAGAAAAATGCATTAGTTTTTCATCGTTAACAAAAATAACAAAGGTAGGCGGTTTAACCGTTACTTGTGTGGCATAAAAAATCTTCAAGCGACGTCCCTTATCTGTAGGTGTAGGATTCATTGCAACAGCATCCATGATCACGTCATTCAGGATCGAAGAAGGCACACGCAAATTTTGATTCATACTTGCTTGTTCGATCAGTTCTGGCAAGTGATTTAAACGTTGTTTAGTCACCGCTGAAACAAATACGATCGGAGCATAATCTAGATACAGAAACTCATCTCTGATCTTCTTTTCAAACTCTTTCATGGTCTGAGTTTGTTTTTTTAATAGATCCCACTTGTTAACCACAATGATCACTGCGCGACCTGCTTCATGGGCAAACCCTGCAATTTTTTTATCTTGTTCGCGAATCCCTTCTTCTGCATTTAAAATTACTAAAACGACATCTGAACGGTCAATTGCCGTCATCGCCCGCATCACGCTGTATTTTTCGGTCTTTTCGTAAACCTTACCACGCTTACGCATACCCGCTGTATCGATCATAGTAAACTCTTGTTCAGCTTCATTTACAAAATGAGTATCCACAGCATCTCTGGTCGTACCTGCGATATCTGATACGATCACACGCTCTTCTCCTAATAAAGCATTAACCAAAGAGGATTTCCCCACATTCGGTCTGCCAATCAAACTGAAGCGGATCGAGTTGTCATCCATTTCTTCAGATTGTCTCGGAAAGTTCTTTACTACTTCATCTAATACATCTCCCAAACCGATACCATGGCTGCCGGAAATAGGAAATGGATCTCCTAAACCCAGCGAGTAAAAATCATAAATTTCTGTTCTTAATTCAGGATTATCTACCTTATTTACAGCTAAAACCACAGGCTTATTGCATTTATATAAAATATTTGCCACTAATTCATCTGCTTCAGTGATTCCTTCGCGAATACTCGTGATAAAAAGAATAACATCTGCTTCTTCAATTGCAATTTCTGCCTGAAACTTGATCTGATTTTTAAAAGGTTCATCGCTTAGATCGATCCCGCCAGTATCAATCAAGTTAAATTCATGGGTCAACCATTCACCCTTGGCATAAATGCGATCACGTGTTACCCCTGGAGTATCTTCTACAATTGAAATACGCTGGCCAACAATTCGGTTAAATATGGTGGATTTACCGACATTGGGACGTCCTACAATTGCTAATGTTGGATTGATCATTTTTTCACCTCCAATTTTAGTTGCTTGACATAATTACTATACAAGCTCTTTATCATTTAACTTCATTAGTTTAACCAAGGAAACTATTTCTTGCAAGCATTCTAATAAAAAAGAAAAAATTTTTCATTTTTTATGAAAAAATCATCTAACTTTTATTTAAAAACTGACTAAATAATTTCAAAAGAAAAGGACTGCCCAGAGCAGCCCTTACTAATAAAAAATTGTTTATTCTTGATCTTCATCGTCTAATGTTTTACCTAAAAGATCACCCATGGTAAAACCAGAGCCATCCTCGTCATCATGATATTCTTCTACTGGTTCTGCTTTTTCTTCTTCAACTTCAGGTTTTTCTTCCAAAGCTTTAATGCTCAAAGCAACCCGTCTTTCTTCAGGTTTTACATCTAGAACTTTTACTTTGATCTGATCGCCTTCAGTCAAGACCTCATGTGGTGTTGCAATGTGTTTATGTGAAATTTGTGAGATATGAACTAAACCTTCAACACCAGGGAAGATTTCTACAAAGGCGCCAAAGCTTGTCAGACGTTTAACTGTTCCATCTAATACACTGCCTTTAGGGGCTTTTTCTTCAATATCATCCCAAGGTCCAGGCAAGGTATCCTTAATTGATAAAGAAACCCGTTCTCTAGTTGGGTCGACTGATAAAACAGCCACATTCACTTTGTCACCAACATTTAAAACATCGCTTGGCTTACCTACGTGAGCATGAGAAATTTCAGAAACATGGACTAATCCGTCAATGCCGCCCAAATCAATAAAAGCACCAAAATCAGTCAAGCGAGCAACTGTTCCTTCAATAACATCACCTTCGTGAATAGATTCAAGTAAAGCTGCCTTTTTCTTTTCTTTGTCTGCTTCAACAACTGCTTTATGTGATAAAATCAAACGATTTTCAGAAGGTTCGATTTCGATGATATTAAAAGTTAAAGTTTTTCCTTTGTATTCACTAAAGTCTTCTACAAAATAGTCTTCTACCATAGAAGCCGGTACAAAACCACGTACACCTACATCTACAACTAAACCACCTTTTACGACATTAGTAACAGGTGCTTCGATGACTTCACCATTTTGAAATTTAGCTTCAATTTCTTCCCAGACCTTTTTGGCATCTAAGCGACGTTTGGAAAGTAAATAACTGCCATTTTCTTTATCTTTGCCAATTGAAGAAATAACCACTAAGTCGAGCATATCGCCAACTTTCACGATTTCATTGATATCTTCTATAGGTGATGTAGATAATTCTTTGGCAGGAACGACACCCTCAACTCCTGTACCTTCAATTCCGATGACGGCTTGTCGATCTTCAATAGCCAGCACCTCACCTTTAACAATATCACCGACTTTTACTTCGTAAAAGCGTTTAATGCGTCTTCCATTGTTTCGCCGTTTTCTTCAAAATTCTTTTTTTCAATATCTGTCATTACATATGTCCTCCTAACCAACGATTTAAAAGCACTACACATATCATAGTGTATGCTATTACTGAAAAAAAATAAAGCGATTTCTGTTTAATTCCCTATAAAAATTCAACTTTACCCATCTTTTATCTATTCTACCAGTATTTAAGCATTTATTCAAATCAGGATAAAAATAAATTATCATTTAACGCCAAGTGCTTTACGACATCTTTTCACTGATGATCTGTCTAATTTTACTGACTACCTGCTCAATTGTCAAACCAGTAGTATCAAGCAAAACAGCATCGTCTGCCTGTTTTAACGGTGAAGAACTGCGATGGGAATCCGTATAGTCTCTTTGCTCGATTTCTTTTTTTAAGGTAGTAAAGTCAGTCGCGATCCCTTTTGCCTGATTTTCTTTAAAACGGCGTTGCGCACGTTCACTGGCAGAAGCAACTAAGAAGATCTTAACTTCTGCTTGTGGTAATACGACTGTACCTATATCACGTCCATCCATCACCACTCCACCATTGTCAGCAATTTTTTGTTGCCTGATTACCAATTCTTTTCTGACTAACGGAAAAGCAGATACTTCAGACACATTATTTGTCACTTCAGGTTGACGGATTTTATCGGTCACATCTTCATCGGCTAAAAATACTAGTTGCCGCTCTTTTGCCTGACAGAAAGTAATCGGGTATTGCTGGATCAGCTTAACTAAAGCATGCTCATCATTAAAAGAAACCTGATATTTAATGGCAGCATAGGTCACACAGCGGTACATCGCCCCAGTATCTGTATAAATATAGGCTAGATCTTCTGCAATAATCTTGGCAACGGTGCTTTTGCCTGAGGAGGCCGGCCCATCAATTGCAATATTTATTTTCTTCATGCTGTCTCTCCCTTATTCAAAAATAATTAGGAATTAGTCTATTAAGCTAATCCCCAACTATTCTCACTTCTTATTGCTTTTAGAATTAAGTAAACAACTTATTGTTGATTATTTAATTCTTAATTGATCCCCCGGATTGATATGAAAAGTATCAACTGTTGTATTATTTAATTCAGCTAGTTCTTCTGCTGTCATGCCATAACGAGCAGCTACTTGCTGTAAGCCATCACCTGCTTGTACAGTAGCATATTGTCCATCTGTTTGAGAATCCTGATCATCTTGATCTGTTTCCTTATTTTGTTCATTATCATCTGCGACAACTTCTGACGATGAACTTTTTGAAGTGGTTGACTCTGTCGTACTTTCTTCAGAACTTTCTTTCGTCGTTGAAGTTTCTTTGGTTGATGATTCTTTTTCTTTGGTCGTAGTTGAAGTTGTCGTCGTTGTAGTTTGTTCTGTCTTAACGGCAGTATCGTTATTATTTTTTTTATTTACCACCCAAATGCCTGCTATAGTCGGAATGGCAACAATCAAAGCCAACAATAAAACAACGATCGTCAAAAAAGTGCTACTTCCTTTTTTTTGTTGACGTTTTTGTGACCGAGAGATATTTTCGGGATCCTCCTCTTCATAAATTGGTTGCTCCCATGGTTCTTGTTCGTTTTTGTGTCTATCTTTTCTACTCACTGCTTGATACCCCCTATTATCTTTCCGCTGTATTATATCATAGGCTAACCTCAATTGTCTTCTTAAATTAACAGGAAAAAAGTATGTTAAAACATTTTTAGTAAAATACTCTGCCAGCTTTTTAGCTCAACTGTCTGTTTTCTTTCAGTCACTTTTTTTAAGCTGGGTGAATAACCATGAAAATCACAACAATTATGTGGTACATCGACTAAAGCTTCATCAAAATAAGACAAGATAAAACGCCGTCGACAAGATGAACAATGAATATAAGCTAACATCACTTGTAATTTTTGTTCTTTATTTTGCTCATTTTTTATCAACTGCTGTAAAAAGGTAGCCAGTCCTGTCCGATGGCTTTGTTTCAGCCATTTCTGCTGTAGTTCTGACATTTGCTTTTCTTGTTTTTGAGCTATCCTAAAGCTGAAGAGTTCTCTTTCTTCAATTGCTTGCTGTTGCATAAAATAATGTATATTTTCATCATTTTTCTGATAAAATAAAATAGCATCACTCGGATATCCATCACGACCACTCCGGCCGATTTCCTGTAGGTAGTTTTCCAGACTATCCGGCAGATCATAATGAATGACTTGTCGGATATCCGGCTTATCTACTCCCATACCAAAAGCATTCGTACAAATCAAAAATTGTAGCTTATTATTGATAAACTGATCCTGCAGTATTTTCCTTTGACTGCTGTCAAGCCCCCCATGATAGTAACCTACAGAGAACATATTCTTTAATTGATAATACAGTTCTTCTACTTTTTTCCTAGTCGCACAATAAATAAGCCCTGCTTTGCTGTTGGCAGATAAATATTTTTTTAATTCAGTAAATTTATCTTGTGTTTTAATAACCGTTAAAGAAATATTAGGGCGGTCAACTGAGTAGCAGAAACTCTGTTGTTTAGCTCCTAATAATAAATCTCCAATTTCTTTTTTTACAACAGTTGTTGCTGTAGCAGTCAGGGCAAGCGTAAGCGGATTTTGCAGCTGTTTTTTAGCATAGCTTAAATTACGATACTCAGGTCGAAAATCGATACCCCATTGTGAGATACAGTTCGCCTCATCGACTACTAATAAGCTGATCTTTAGCTGTTTAAAGTGCTGCAATACTTCTGGCTGTAATAACATTTCCGGACTCAGAAAAAGAAATTTATAAGAATTTAAACGCTGAAAAACATACTTGCGTTCAGCCAAAGTCAACTGGCTGTTAATAATCGCAGCCTGCTTAATACCGGCTTTTTGTAAAGCCAGCAATTGGTCTTCCATTAGAGAAATCAGAGGCGTTATAATCACTACTGTGCCCTCCATTAAATACGCAGTTAACTGATAACAAAGGCTTTTGCCTGTCCCTGTGGGTAAGACAGCCAAAGTATCATAACCTGCAAGCAGTGACTGGATAACCTCTTTTTGACCGGGGCGAAAACTTTTATACTGAAAATAATGAAATAACGCATCTTCTAGCATATCTTTTGTTTTTTCCTCCAAATCTGATAAAGCCGTATTTCTAAAAAAGAGGCAGAAAATTCTTCTGTCAGTTCTTTAAAAGAGTAACGAAATGATGACTGAGGCAAATGAACGAGACGCTGGCAGGTAGCTTGTGGTAAAAAGTTTGTAAAAGGAAAGTTCTGATCGACGATCGCCCATTCGATCAGATGGTCCTGAATAGTCCCTTTGGTTAAATTCCGATACTGCATCACATGGGCTAGATCATTTCCTTGTAAAAACAGCCGGCGCGTCTGATACATACTTTGATTCCCACTTTGCAATAATACCTCATGCAGACAAGAAAACAGCACTTGCGGGCGCTTTTGACAAACCTCATTTAAAAAAGCATGTATCGCATTTGACTGGTATAATTGTCCCCAGGGAAAAACCTTATATTTAGCTGGCATCATTTGAAAAAAAGCTTGCCCCTGCTGCTCAAAACCAGCTAAGGACCCGGCTAAAAAATCAGCCTGTTCTTTATTTAAAGCAGAAAAAATCAAATATAATTCTTTTTTTAGCAAATCTGGTAAAGCTTGACCATAGTGATAAACTAGCTGGCGGATTCGCTCAGTATATGCTATTGAATTTTCTAAAGGAATATAATCTTTCTTTTTTCCTAAAAAGGAAGCTACTTGCACTAAAAAACGGACTAAGCGCCAAGATTGCTCTTCTTTACGACCGAAGCGAAAATAATTGAGGGCTTGAAAATCCTCTTGAGCCAATAAAAACTCATGATCTGCCTGTCTTACTACTAACTCTAACTGCTCTTCTGTAATTTTTTCTTGTTTTTTTAAATCAGTGAGTCTTTTTTCAAAATCTTCTTGTCTTAAAGATGGTAAAACTGATAAAAGTGGTAATAGATCATGAAAAAAAGCAAAGGAGATAACAGAAGAACTGCGTTTACCAACTAAAACTTGATAAAGAGTAGTTTTTTTCAACTTGTCATCTGCTAAAAATAAGGATAAAATAAATTCGTTCATAAAATCCTCCAGAAAGAATGTGCTAAAATGTCTCGTCTATGTAAGATTTTACCCGAGCATTGTATCGCTTGTGGTCTTTGCGCTTTGTATGCACCTGACATCTTTGACTATAATGAAAATGGAATTGTTTTATTTGCCCAAGAAATCGAAGCTTCCCAACAGTTTATTCATGAAAATGAAGCAGCTGCAGTCATTAAAGCTTATAAAGAATGTCCAGTCCATGCAATTTTGCTGGAAAAATAACTTACTCTCATTATACGTTTGATTTTTCTCATTGAAAAGTTTATCTTTTAAAACTTATAAAAAAAGACCGCTTGGAAAATTTTTCCATTCGGTCAATTTTTTTATAAAGAGTCTTCAATTCTAAGCCTGAATTCTTTTTTCAATTAATGGAAGAATGCGGATTAGAAAAATGTTTCTTTTTATTTAACCACGGCAAAAGTTTGGCATGTAGAACTAAAAATACAGCACTGACTAGTCCGCCTTTTATCAGGTTAAATGGCAATACCCCAGCTACAATGTAATTGGCAAGTGGCATTCCCAGTAAATCCGTTTCTCCCATTTGGAAAAACTTTAAATACAGCGGCGTGATCACAAAGTAATTGGCCACACTCATAAATAAAGCCATCAGTAGAATTCCAGAAAGAGTCCCCATAATTTTATTGCGGAGATTGGCTTTTTTACTAAAGAAATAGTAGATCGGTAAGGTATAAAACAAAGATGCTAGAAAACTAGCCCCGTCGCCTACCATATTGGCCGGATCAAAGCCAGTCATTAAAAGATGTAAAAACGAACGTAAAAATGCCGTCACGATCCCGCTTACCGGTCCAAATAAAAACATACTTAAAATGATCGGTACATCACTAAAGTCGATCTTTAAAAAGCCAAGTGCGGGGATAATCGGAAAGGCTAAGAACTGTAAAACCAATCCCATTGCTGCAAACATTGCTACTGCTACCATTTTCTGTGCTTTGCTGTTCATATAAATCCTCCTAAGTTTCAAGGATCCATCTTCAATTAAAGCCATTGTTTTATCATCTTCTGTATTAAAAAATGCCCTATTTTCTCTATCGAAAATAGGGCATTGGACTAACAGAAATCAGATAAGTCAAATACGCTCTATCTTCTTTATCCAGACTTTACTGTCGGTATCGGAATTTCACCGCTTCGACTGCTTTTAAAAAAACAGTTCGTGGACTATCACCACCGGTCGGGAATTACACCCTGCCCCTGAAGACGAACCTTTATTTTTGTTTACAATCTCATTATAACGCTTTTACAGATAATTTCAACTACTTTGTTTGTTTAGCCTGATCTAACAAGCGATGAACTTCATTTTTATGGAGTTCCCGATAATCCCCCGGCTGTAAATTTTCCAAAGTTAGATAGCCATATTTTTCACGTTTTAATTTTTCAACGGGCAAACCACAGGCTTTCAGCATGTTTTTTACTTGATGGTTACGTCCTTGGTGAATCGTCAATTCCACAACGCTTTTTTGGGTCTTTTTATCTGTCGATAATATCTTGAATTTAGCTGGTGCCAGAAATTGTCCTTCAACCTTCATTTTTTTAGTGACCGGCATGAGTTTTTCTTTCGTTGCGACACCATTGACCTTGGCTACATAGACCTTATCAATTTCATGTCTGGGATGCATCAGTTTTTGTGAAAAATCACCGTCATTAGTCAATAATAACAAACCAGAAGTATTATAATCTAAACGTCCGACTGGATAGATCCGTTCTGAGATATCGGCAAAATAATCGGTTACCACTCTTCTTTTTTTATCATCTGAAACAGCGGTAATGACCCCTCTTGGCTTATAAAACATAAAATAAACTGGTTCCTCCTGGTAAATCGGTACCTCGTCTACTTCAATCTTATCTTTAGGATTAACCTTCACCCCTAATTCTCGAATGGTTTTTCCATTTACCTTAACCCTTCCCTGGCTGATATACTCTTCAGCTTTTCTTCGTGACGCAACGCCC
The DNA here is from genome assembly GCA_035300805.1 of Tetragenococcus sp. GTDB lineage: Bacteria > Bacillota > Bacilli > Lactobacillales > Enterococcaceae > Tetragenococcus. Next base: position 22,730 of record DATGVB010000069.1, read on the forward strand.
GCATGAGCAATCACTTTTTGCAATCGATCCATAATCTTCTCCTTTTTTCTTACTGATTCGTGTATAAATCTAAAATTTTATCATTATCAATTTCAGTTTCTACATTCTTTATATCCGGCAATTCCTCTAATGACTTCATTCCAAAATAATTCATAAAAGTTTCTGTTGTCCCATATAGAATCGCCCGACCCGGTCCATCAACTCGACCTTTTTCTTCAATCAGGCGATGAATTAATAATTTTTGGACTGAAGCAGCCGATTGAACTCCCCGGATCTCATCAATTTCCATACGCGTGATCGGCTGTTTGTAGGCAATAATCGAAAGGCTCTCCAAAGCTGCCTGTGACAGGTGATTAGCACTGGGTGATTTGGCATACTTTTTTAAAATAACAGCATATTCTTTTTTTGTTGTCAGCAAAAAACGATTGCCCAATTCTAAAATATTCAATGCAGATTGTTCTTTTTGCTGATATTGTTCATTCAAAGCCTGAATCAATTCATAGCAATGAGACGCTGTCTGATTGAGTAAAAAGCTCAACTCTTCTAAGCGGATCCCTTCATCTCCAGCTGCAAAAAGCAAAGCTTCCAGCTGACCTAATTCATTCATCGACTACTTCTACCCCCTTTTTCGGATATAATAAAATTTCTTCATAATTCGCATCTTGCACCATGTGAACTTTCTGTTTCTTAACTAACTCTAATAAAGCCATGAAAGTCACAACAATTTCAGCTGTCTCATAAGACTCTAAAAAACTGGAAAGTTTATGTCCAGCTTTTAGATCACTTAGCTGATTTAATTTTTCGTCAATCTTATTCATTTTTTCTTCAATACTAATTTCATCTGCTGTAATTGTTGTTTTAAGGACCTGCCTTTTTTTCTTTTTTTCTAACATGGAACAAAAAGCCAAATATAAATCAACCGTATTGAATTGATCTTCTGATAAATGGGTATCCTCTTTATACTTGTCAATATCCATTGGCTCTTTAGTAAAGTATTCGCTTCTTTCTTCCGCCTTTTCCTTTAACTCATTAGCAGCATACTTGAATTTACGATATTGCAATAATTGAGCCACTAAATCTTCTCTTGGATCTTCTTCATATTCATCTGTATCATCCAGCTCTGCTTTAGGCAAAAGCATTTGACTTTTGATCGACATTAAAGTCGCTGCCATTACGATATAATCTCCAGCCAGATCCAGCTGCAAAGTTTTCATCGCATGGATATATTTCATATATTGTTCAGTGATCTGGGCAATTGGAATATCATAAATATCAACTTCCAATGTTTTTATTAGATGTAGTAATAAATCTAATGGACCTTCAAAAACGTCCAGTTTAATCTTAATTTCTTGCATGACGAACTCCTTTTAAGCACGGGGAAAATATTGTTTATAAACATCGGTCATACGTTTTTTTGTAATATGCGTATAGATTTGCGTAGTAGAAATATCCGCATGTCCAAGTAATTCTTGTACGGTCCGCAAGTCCGCCCCATTTTCCAGTAAATGGGTAGCAAAACTGTGACGTAAAGTATGAGGAGTCACAGTTTTATCGATTCCAGCCATTTGTACGAGTTTTTTTATATTTTTCCAAACTCCCTGACGAGAAAGATGTCTTCCATGGTTATTCACAAACAGGCATTCTTCTTCAGGATGTTTTTTACAAAGCAAGGGACGAACTTGACTTAAATAAGTTTTGATCCAATCAATGGCTAGATCCCCCAAAGGAACGATCCGTTCTTTATCTCCTTTACCGATTGTCTGTAAAATCCCCATATCCAAATGTAGGTCATTTAATTTCAAATGGATCAATTCACTTACGCGCAATCCTGTCGCATATAAAACTTCTAATATTGCCCGATCACGGATTCCTAGAAGGGTCTTTGTATCAGGCGTTTCGATCAGACGCTCAACTTCTGATAAACTAAGAACATCTGGTAATTTCTGTCTTTTTTTAGGTGAGTCGATCTGCTGCATAGGATCATGATCAGTAATGTTTTCTTGCCGTAAAAACTGATGGAAGCGACGTAAACTAGTCACCATTCGGGCAATTGTTGTAAAAGCCTTATTGCTTTCTTGTAAATTCTGTAAAAAATCAAGGATCACAAAGCGGTCCACTGACTGCCAGTCAGTGATCTGCTTTTTTTTAAGAAAAGCCAAATACTGCTGTAAGTCTCTTTGATAACTTTGCCGCGTATTAGCTGACAAACCACGTTCAATTAATAAATAATGCAAATACTCCAAGATTTGTTCTTCCATCATGACCTCTCCTATTCTGCTTTCAAATTATCTCATAGAATGGAGTAAGACTGCAAGCCAAATTAGCGAGTGGCAGACTCCCATTCAGTACGAAAAAAACTCTCAAATGAAAAAGTTCATTTAAGAGTTTTCCTCATTGCTATGTTTCTTTTGACAATCTTGACAAATTCCATGGAAAGTTAAGCGATGGTCTTTAACGATAAAGTGAAAACGTTCTTCTACAACAGCTTCCACATCTCCCAGCAAGTCTTCATTGATTTCTTCAATTTTTCCACATTCCAAACATAATAGATGATGGTGAAAATGCTTTGCTCCTTCTTTTCTCAAGTCATAACGAGCCACCCCATCGTCAAAGCTGATTTTATCGACTACTTTTAATTCCGTTAAAATTTCCAGCGTACGATAAACCGTTGCTAAGCCAATATCAGGATTTTTTTGTTTGACGAAAAAGAACACTTCTTCTGCAGATAAATGATCTTTTTCATTTTCAAGTAAGACGAGTACTGTCATTTCTCTTTGCGGAGTCAACTTAAAACCTGAAGCATGGAGTTGTTTTTTTATTTTACTTAGAGCTTCATTGATATTCATAATCTCCTCCATCGATTAGAATAATTATAATCTGAAATACCTTTTCTTAAATCATTTTACAATAATTATAAAATAGAAAGTAAAAATATACAAGTCCATCTCATTGGGTTTTAGAAATTACTTTTGTCATACCCTTTTCTTGTACAATCAAACCTTTTTTCATCAGATTACCTAAAGCTCGTTTGAATTGTGCTTTACTAATACCAAAAAGTTTTTTGATCTCTTCAGGAGCAGATTTATCTGTAAAAGGCATGCTTTGATTTTCTTGCTGTTCTAAATAAGCGTAAATCATCTGGGCATCTTCAGAAATCACTTCATAAGCTCTGGGCTTTAAGGAAAGATTTAAAATTCCATCTGGTCTGACACCGATCACTCTGCCAGCAACGTATTCCCCCAGGCGTGGTTCACGATAACGCTCAGAAGGATGAATAAAACCAATATTATAGTCGTCTGTCAAAACATAAGTACCGACTAATTTAAGCCGGTAAACTCTTGCCCTGATATCTTTATTTTTCATTTCCTTGTCTGCAGGTCTTTTTAATGATTGAAAAATCATTTCTTCAGCTAGACAAGCCCAAATTCGACCTTTGTCATCGACTCTTAAGCTGACCATCAGACAGTCGCCTTTTTTAGGCCATAATTCATGCATTTCGGGCAGCTCATCTAAAGATAAAGCAATATCTTTATCCGGCAAGCCGATATCTACAAAGACACCTAAATCTCTTCTTACTTCTACTACTTTGGCAAAAGCATAATGCCCTTTACGGATCTTAGGGATCTCTGTTGTCAAAACTGCTTCATGCTGCTGATTGACATAACCAAAGCCTTCCACTGCTTCTCCTAATTCATACTTTTTATCTGTTTTTTTTAATTTAAAAGTCTGGCCATTTTTTTGTATAAAATAATTCTCATCATTTTCATCAATGATCAATCCGCTAAAAACGGAAGCTATTAATTCATTCATTTTTTTCTCCTTTATACGATCAAACGAAGTACCGCTATTGTTATAATACCTGTAATTACAATTTTCATCAAATCTTTCGTGTAAATCCCGACAAACAATGCAGGAATACAAGCAAGAGTTTCAGTAAGCTTAAGACTAGGCAGCTTTCCTGTTTGAATATTCAATAAATTCTGGACCAATAAAGCTGTTAAAATACATAAAGGCAGATAATCCAGGAATAACCGAACTTTGCCAGGGAAGTTCATTTTTTTAGCAAAAGCAAAAGGTAAAATCCGCGGGATCCAGGTAACAATAAAACAACCTGCAATTAAATAGAAGTACTCAGAACTTATCATTGGTCAACACCCCCGTTAAACATCCAGTCAAAGCAGCTAAAATCACAGCAATTTCTGGTGAAGTCAGCCACATCAACACATATAAAACAATAATTACACTGGCTAAAACAATTAAAGTCTGCTTTGTTCTGGTTTTTAATGGAATTTCTACTTGAAACAAAAATAAACCTAAAAACATAGCAACTAATGCAAAATCCAGACCTAATTTTTCTGGATCAGGAATAAATTTTCCTAAAATTGCCCCTAAAACTGTGGCACTTATCCAAGTGAAGTAAGCACAAATATTTAAACCATTAGTCCAGCTGACACTCACCTTGTCAGCTTTTTTTAAAGCCATCGTCAACACGCCGTAGGATTCATCGGTCAATAATGTTCCGATGCCAATGTTTTCTAGTAAAGAAGACTGACGAAAGTAAGGTGCCACCGATAAACTCATTAAAAAATGACGTAAATTAACTAAAAAAACCGTTGCAATAATTGAGCTAACAGGTGCTTTAATAGCGATCAAGCCACATATTATGAATTGAGCACTACCCGCATAGACAAAAACGGACATTAAAAAAATGGCAAATATCGATAAGCCCACCCCTTTACCTACAACTCCTAAAGCAAAACCGATCCCCAAGTAACCTAAAATGGTGGGAACACAGTCTTTGATTCCTTCTTTAAAAGTTATATATTCAGTTTGTTTCACAAAAAAGCCCCCTTACAGATTCGTTTACTTTTCATCATAACGAATCTGAGAGGAGGAAACAAGTTTTTTTTAATTGCCGCCGTTACCACGGAATTCCCCTGTTTTTGCATTAATTGTTACAATATACATTGGAAAGGCTGATTTGCCAATGCCTTTTAGAATTTTTGACTTATTGTTAGTGGCATACAAATTATAGTAGCCTTCACCATCAATAATTTGCGCTTTTTCTACATAGTAGCCGCCAGAGACAATATAGCCACGCGAAATGCATTCATTGATCACTTTATCATAGACACCAGAATTCCAATTCCAAGCATCATTATTGCTATCTGCAACATCATTCTGATCCGCTGAAATGATAGGCTGGTTTGAACTGTTTGTTTTGGCTGAAGCTAAGGATCCACTGTTTTTTGCCGCTTTTTTGTCCTGACTATCTTCTGTTGCCTTTTTTGCAGCAGCTTTTTCCGCCTTTTCTTTCTCTTCGGCTTTTTCACGAGCTACTAAAGCCTGACTGACAGTCTTTAAATCTTTTAACAGCGATTTTTTTTCATCACTATCGTATAATTGATCTACTGTTTTTTGAGCCTTTTCTACATCTTTGCGGCTCACTGAATCAGCTAATTCACCCTTTTTATAAGAAGCTAAAAGTGTTTTTACTTCTTTATCTGCTTTGTCAACTGCTTGATTCTCATTATTCGCCTGTTCTATTGCCTGGTTGACTAGCCTGGCAAAGTCATCGTCAGCTTCTAAAGAGTCCATCGCCATTTTTTGATCTGTTTTAGCATGGACATCTTCTTGCAACTTACCATCAACTAAAACAGCAGCATTAAAATAACTATTCAATTCTTTGGTTTTATCTGCTTTATAAGTAAGATCTTTCTTCTTGGCTGCTATTTTCTTATATTGTTTTTCAGAGGAATAGTTATCTAAGTTTTTAGTAGTATTTGTAATGTCCTCTTGAGTAACATCATTGTAAATAAAATTATGACTTTCATCGGTATAATAACTATCTAGTTTTTCATCTATTGCAGCTAATTTTTGTCTGTTTTCTATCTGTTCTTCTTTAGCAGCTTCCACTTTTTGAGCATGTTGATAATAAGTAATTCCTCCAACTGCAATAACTAGTAAGGCAGCTGCTGTTAAGATATAATTTTTTTTGCGATCTTTTTTTTCTCTTTTACGAGAACGGCCTTTTACTGTCTTCTTTTCCTGGGCGGATGATTTCTCTTTATCTGAGAAAGAATTTCCCTTTCTTGAAGATCTTTTCTCACCAGCAGTCGTCTCATCTTTATGACTTTTGATATATTCAGCCAAGACCGGATTATCAGACTCATTTTCTTTTTGATCGCTATGATCCTGTTTTTTTGTATCATCTGTCTGATTTTTATCTGCGTGCTTAGACGCTGCTTTTTCTTTTGAGTCCTTACTATCCTCATCCTGTAAATCTGAAAAATGTTCCATCACTGTTCCAAGCGGCAGTTCTTTATAATCAGACCAATTGATATCATCATTTTTTAAATTAATCCCACAATTTGGACAAACACTTTGGACTGAAGATAATTCAAATCCACAATTTGGGCATTTCATTTTCCTATCGAACTCCTTTTTAATTTCTAAGTTTTAATCTATCATAGATTCGAACATTCGCCAATAGCCAACTGTTTACGTTTTTATTAAGATATTGTCAGTTCAACCACAGGGATTTATCATTTCGTAGTCATTTTTTAATATTTCAGATAGTGATAATGTATTTAACGAAAGCGATTTTTGAAACATCGGCTTTCATTCATAAAAATAGCCCGAAGATAACGGAAATCTTCGGACCTTTCTTACTATTTTAATCTAAAAAATCTTTTAACTGTTTTGAACGAGATGGATGGCGCAATTTGCGCAAGGCTTTGGCTTCAATTTGTCGAATTCGTTCACGTGTAACACCAAACACTTTTCCTACTTCTTCAAGTGTTCTTGTTCGACCGTCATCGATCCCAAAACGCAAACGCAGAACATTTTCTTCCCGATCTGTCAAAGTATCCAGAACATCTTCTAATTGTTCTTTTAACAATTCATAAGCAGCATGATCTGCCGGACTAGTGGCTTCCTGATCTTCAATAAAGTCCCCCAGATGAGAATCATCTTCTTCACCGATGGGGGTTTCCAAAGAGACTGGTTCTTGGGCAATCTTCAGAATTTCTCTGACTTTTTCAGTCGGCAGATCCATTTCTGCTCCGATTTCTTCTGGTGTCGGTTCACGACCTAGATCTTGTAATAGCTGTCGTTGAATACGAATCAGTTTATTGATTGTTTCAACCATATGAACTGGAATCCGAATCGTTCTAGCCTGATCGGCGATAGCCCGTGTAATGGCTTGGCGAATCCACCAAGTTGCATAGGTTGAAAATTTAAATCCTTTACGGTAATCAAACTTTTCAACAGCTTTCATCAAGCCCATATTTCCTTCTTGAATCAGATCAAGAAATTGCATGCCGCGACCGACATAGCGCTTAGCGATACTTACGACCAGTCGCAGATTCGCTTCAGCTAGACGCTGCTTAGCTTCCTGGTCGCCCTGCTCAATTTTTAAGGCAAGCTCGACTTCTTCTTCTGCTGTCAACAAATCGACCCGTCCAATTTCTTTTAAGTACATCCGGACAGGATCATTGATTTTTACCCCTGTTGGAGCAGATAAGTCAGCCTTTGGTTTCTTTTTTTCAACTTTTTCAGTCGCCTTTAAACTGTGAGCAGACGGCTCGCCATTTTCATCAACAACACTGATCCCTGCATCTTCGACTTTTTGAATCAGTTTATCCATGCCATCTGCGTCTAAATCATAGGGGGTTGCAAGTTGGTTAGATAAATCGTCATAGACCACTTGTCCTATTGGTTTTTTCGTTTTGATAAAATCTTTTACTGCTTTGTCATAACTTGTTTTTGTTTTTTTTGCCATGCAGAAGGCCTCCTCTTGTTGTTGCTATTTAGCCAGTTTCAATTCCTTTGTAAGATTTATAATTTCAATTGCCAACTCTAACTCTAACTGCTGATTCCCTTTTTGACTTGCTTCTTGTTGCTGTAATTTTTTCTGATTGATCTGGTCAACCAGACTTGAAGCCTGGATCACTTGCAACAAGTCACGAAACTCCTGATCTGTACCTTCAGCAGGAACATTTAAAACTGCTATTGTACTAGTTAGCTGACGCATTTCTTCCTCTTTAAGAAAATCAAGAAACTTTGCTAAAACAAATTCTCCTTGGTTTTCTACATAAACATCATACAGCATATATAGTTCCTGATATTTCTCATGAACGAAGGTCACTTGAGCTTGTTTGAGTTGTTGATTCAATGTCTCATCATTAAACAAACGATATAATAATAACTCCTCCGCCCTTTCAACTTTCGTTTTCGGTTGTCTAAGCTTAGGGCTGGGGCTTGGGATGAAATCTTGTAAAGAAGATCGTTCTTGTCTTTGTCGTTGTTGTTTTAACTGTTGAAATTGCTGTTGCAAAATTTCTCTTGATAATTGAAACTCAGTGGATAGTTGTGTGAGATAACGATCTTGTTCGATCAAAGAATCGACGGCCAGTAGATCATAAAGTAATTCCTGCACATATTCTACCTGCTCTTTTTCGTTTGACAGATTTTTGTCTATCCGACGATACCGCATCTTAAAGGCAAATACAGTTTCTTTTCCATGTTCGCATAAATTGACAAAGGCTTTTTCGTCATATTTTTGCACATATTCATCTGGATCCATTTTTTCTGGTATACTTACTATCGATAAATTCAACGCACTATTTTCTTGAAACAGTCGAATTGCACGATCCGTAGCTTTAATTCCGGCTGAATCCCCATCATAACATAAAATCAGATTTTTTGTTACTCGACTAATGGAAGCAATCTGCTGATTTGTCAGGCTTGTTCCCATTGAAGCAATACCATTTTTTAAACCAGAACGATAAGCTGCCAACACATCCATAAAACCTTCAAACAGATAAACTTCATTACTTTTACGGATACTGGCACGTGCCTTATCATAGTTAAACAAAACTTCACTTTTGTTAAAAATTTTAGTTTCAGGCGAGTTTAAATACTTGGGCTGATCTTCTTGCCTAAAAGACTCCGTTGCCAGAAAACGACCAGAAAAAGCGACTGTTTTTGCTTGAGCATTACGAATAGGAAACATGATCCTTTGATAAAAACGATCCAGCAGTTCCCCATTTTCTTTTTCAACAAATAATCCTGTCTCTTTAAAATTATTTTCATCCAAAGCTTCATTGCGAAATATCCGTAACAAAAAATCACGCTGTTCAGGTGCAAAACCAATCTTAAATTCTTCGATCAGCGCATCTGTTAATCCTCTTTCGTGCAGATAGTCCAGTGCCTCTTGACCAGCTGCAGTATTTACCAGCATATGATGATATATCTCAACTGCTTTTTCATGCAGCTGGATCAACATTTGATCTACAGAATTCAAGTCATCATTGGTAGTAGATAAATGTCGATAACTATCATCAATTGGAATGTTTTCCATATCAGCTACTTTTAAAACAGCTTCTGTAAAAGAAATTCCTTCGATTTCTTGTATAAAAGTAAAAACATTACCACCTTCACCACAGCCAAAACAATAATAAAATTGTTTATCCTCTGCTACTGAAAAAGAAGGCGTTTTTTCATTATGGAAGGGACACAATCCAGTATAATTTTTGCCTGATTTTTTCAGCTGCACATATTGTCCTACGATATCAACAATATTCGTTTTTTCACGAATATCATCAATCACTTGTGGTGGGATTTTTGCCATATTGTCTCACCTCCAAAATAAGATGAGCTGTTCTATCGGTAAAAAATCGCACCAATTAATATTAGTGCGACTTAAAATAGACAGTTTTCTACATTTACTATTATAACAAATTCTGTAAATTTTTCAATTTTTTTGCCTTCTTATTTATAGCTTTCTTCTAACCGACTCATCCAGGCACCCAATAAAGCTCCTAGTACGCACATGATCAAACAAGCAAAATAACCGCTAAAAGTAAATCCGCTGTAATCAGTAGGTATGATCATTATTGTCGAAGCAAAGACAATTCCCATAATAAAGTGAAACAGTTGGGGATAAGCTCTGCTGAAAATATAGTCTACTACTTTTGATAGACTCAAAACCGTCACCACACCACCTACTGCAATCGGAAGGATTACTGACATATCTAGTTGATTGATGCCGTCAGACATAGCTTTATACATTCCCATATAAACTAAAAAATTAGACGGACTCAAGCCAGGTACGATCATGCCCAAAGCAATCAGAAAACCGGCCAATGTCCAAGTCCAGATATTTTGTGGTACTTCAGAAAACAAACTGGCACCTTGCCACAAAAAAATCAGGCCGCCAGCAAAACTGACTGCAAGAATAATCAAGTCCCGTCCTGACCGCCCCTTTTTCCCAGCTTCTTTCCACAAGGCTGGTACTGTTCCTAGGATACAACCCACAAAAAACCATAAAATGATCGTCTCATAA
>DATGVB010000070.1:0-4469 GCA_035300805.1 Tetragenococcus sp.
AAGACATTGTTTATCAGGCAGATAATTTTGTTACTTTTCAAAATGCAGCAGATGATTTTGCCGATTTTTCGATCGTCTTAACAGCGGCTACAAAAACTTTTAATTTGGCTGGAATCAAAAATTCAATGATTTTTATCAAAAACTCCAAATTGCGGACTCGCTTTAGTGCAGTTCAAAAAAGAAATGGACAAGCGGATATCAACACTTTTGGAATGATTGGAACAGAAGTTGCTTATAATACCGGTGAAGACTGGTTAGACGAACTATTAGTTTATTTAAAAGGCAACATTGATTTTGCCAGTGATTTTCTCACAAAAAAATTACCAAAAGTCAAATTCTACAAACCAGCTGCTACTTATCTAATGTGGTTAGACTTTTCTGCATACGGCTTATCTGATGAAGCTTTAGCAGAAAAAATGATCCATCAGGCAAAGCTTGTTTTAAATCCAGGAATCGCATTCGGACCCCATGGAACACAGCACATGCGTCTCAATTTAGCCTGTCCAAGAGCTACTGTAGTTGAAGGACTAAAACGCATGGCCCAAGTTTTTTAGAAAGCTAGAAAAAACCTGCAAAACTTTACTGCTCAGTTTTGCAGGCTTTTTTTATTCAGTAATTTCGATAGCATCGATCACAACATCATCAATGGGTTTGTCTTGAGCATCGCGCTTTACCTGACTGATCGCATCGACTGTATCCATTCCTTCGATCACATGACCAAAGACTGTATGACGGAAGTCCAGCCAGGGGGTACCGCCTTTATGATAAGCTGTAATGATCTCAGCCGGATAACCTGCACCTTCTAATTGAGCCATCATATTTTCAGGTACATTTTCATTGGTTACGACAAAAAATTGACTGCCGTTAGTGTTCGGGCCGGCATTAGCCATTGACAAAGCACCACGTAAATTAAAAACTTCACGGCTGAATTCATCTTCAAATTTTTCACCATAAATACTTTCGCCACCCATACCTGTACCGCTTGGATCGCCGCCTTGGATCATAAAATCCGGAATCACACGATGAAAAATCACTCCGTCATAGTAGCCTTTTTGAGCTAATTCAACAAAATTTTTTACTGTTTTAGGGGCCTGTTCAACGAATAATTGAACTTTTACATCGCCACGATTCGTTTTTATCGTTGCTTTGGGACCTGTTTGTTGTGCCAGGTTCATTTGTGGAAATTCAGTCAAAAAAATTCCTCCTAAAAATTTTCTATTTTATTTCTTCTTTATAATAACAGAAAACACTAAAAATGCCAGTTATGGATTTCTTTGTTATAATAGTTTTAATTAAATTAAAAGGGGAATGCTTATGGATCTGTATGATATTACCATCATCGGCGCTGGTCCCGCAGGAATGTTCGCTGCCTTTTATGCGGGAATACGTGATGCTAAAACAAAAATTATCGATAGCTTACCGCAAGTGGGCGGACAATTAGCTACCTTATATCCGGAAAAATATATTTACGATATTCCTGGCTTTGATAAAATTAAAGCTGGTGAATTAGTCCAGCACTTGGAAAAACAGCTAACGACTTTTAACCACCGCTATTGTCTTAACGAAGAAGTCTTAAAACTAGATTATAATGAAGATATCATTGAAATCACTACCAATCAGTCCACTCATTATTCTAAAGCGGTCATTTTAGCCTTAGGTAACGGTTCTTTTCAGCCCCGTCCTTTAAAAATTGACCACGCCAAAGATTTTGAAAATAAAGGGATCGATTATTATATTACTGATATGATGAAATACGCTGGCAAAACTATTGCAATTGCTGGGGGTGGTGACGCGGCAGTCGACTGGGCCCTGATGTTAGAACCCATCGCAAAAGAAGTCTTTTTGATCCATCGACGTGATCAGTTTCGGGCCCATGAATATAGTCTAAAGAAATTACATGACTCTAGGGTCAATGTCTTAACACCTTATGTGATCACCGACGTAAGGGGAAGTGATCACTTAGAAGAAATTCAGTTACAAGTGGCTCGCCGTAAAGAGACTGTCCGTTTAGCAGTAGATAACTTGATTGTCAATTATGGCTTTTCAACCAAATTAAATTTAAAGGATTGGCAAATTAAAAGTAATCGTCACGGAATTACAGTAAATACTGATATGCAAAGTTCTCAAAAAGGTGTCTATGGTTGTGGTGACATTACACTTTATGAGGGTAAAGTCGATTTGATCGCAACTGGTTTTGGCGAAGCCCCTACAGCAGTAAATAATGCCTTACATTACATCGATCCGAAAAATCGTACCCAACCGATCCACTCAACTAGTTTAATAAAAAAATAGAAATAGGAGGAAACTATGGTACTAGAAACAAAAACCTTAGAAGAAAAAGCCCGTGAACTTTTAAAAGAACGTGGCGTTTCAATCGTTGATATAGCCGACTTAGTGATGTATCTACAAAAGGATTATATTCCTGAGCTAGAGCTTAATACTTGTATTGAAAGTGTTAATGCGGTTTTATCCAAACGCGAAGTTCACAATACCATCTTAACAGGAATCCAACTAGACATACTGGCTGAAGAAGATCAGTTATTTCAACCACTACAAGAAATTGTCGCAAATGATGAAGGTTTGTATGGGCTTGACGAAATACTGGCTCTTTCAATTGTTAATGTCTACGGCTCAATCGGTTTTACCAACTATGGCTATATTGATAAGGTAAAACCTGGCATCTTAACCAAACTTAACGACCATGATGGCCCACGTGTTCATACTTTCTTAGATGATATTGTTGGTGCCATTGCTGCTTCTGCTGCCAGTCGATTGGCCCATCAGTTTCCTAATGACAATATGTAACTTGACCACTAAGTATTTTTATTTTAAAACAATCGGTAAATAAATCGTACAGATAACACGTTTATGAACGTGTCGAAATAGAGGCGGTTTCTATTAATTTAGAAATGGCTTCTATTTTTTTGAGGAGAATTGAAATGAAAGACAGAAATATTATTTTATTACCTGCTGTTTTAGCTACTGGAATTATGTCATTTTCTGGTGTCTTGATCGAAACAGCTATGAATGTCACTTTCCCTACTTTGATCAAAGAATTTGATCTGGCAACTCGAGATGTCCAGTGGGTCACTACTATTTATCTACTGGTAATTTCGATCATGGTACCTTTTGCCAACTATTTGATCAAAAACTATTCGATTCGGCGATTGTTCATTATTGCCAATCTTTTCTTTATCAGCGGTTTGATCACAGATTTCCTTGCGAGCGGTTTTTTAATTTTATTAGCCGGCCGCTTTCTACAAGGTATCAGTACAGGGATTGCCCTGCCTTTGATGTTTCATATCATTTTGACTTATAGTCCCATGGAAAAACGTGGTACCATGATGGGAATCGGTACGCTGACGACCTCTATTGCTCCAGCTATCGGACCAACTTATGGTGGTTTACTGACCACTCTGTTATCTTGGCATTATATCTTTTTATTATTGCTTCCAGTGCTGTTACTTTCTTTAATTACTGGCCTTTATGCCATTGGCGATCTGCCTGTGAAAAAATCGGGACAGCTGGATATCTTTAGCCTGCTTTTTCTAGCCTTACTCTTTAGTGGTCTTTTGATTTTTTTCAATCAATTCAGTTTAGTTGCACTCCTATGCGGCCTAATTGGACTTCTGTTATTTTTAAGACAAAGCCAGCACGTTAATTCTCCTCTAGTCTCTTTAAAAGTTTTGAAAAATCATTCTTTTGTCTTGTTTTTATTAGGCTTTCTGGTTTGCCAGTTTTTACTTTTAGGCATTTCTTTTATCCTACCTAACTTTGTCCAAATCGTATTAAAGGATAATGCTTTTATAGCTGGTTTAGTAATGTTGCCTGGTGCAGCAATTGGTGCCATCGCTGCACCCGTCTCGGGTCGAATGCTGGATAAATATGGAGCTAAAAGTCCCATTTTATTTGGTTTAACTCTAGCGCTGATTGGCTGGCTGGGTCTTCTTCTTTCCTTGTCAAATCCTAGTTTGTTCGTTTTTGTGTGTGGTCATGTTATTTATAGCTTTGGTCTAGGTTTTGCCTATAGCAATATGATGACCAGCGGCATGAATTTACTCACTAAAAAAGAATATGGCGACGGCAATACTCTGTTTAATACTTTGCAGCAATTTTCTGGTGCTGTTGCCACTTCAATAACAGCTAGCATCATCAGTATTTTTCAGCAAAGACAGCTCGACTATCAAACTGGTACGATACTTGGCTCTCAAGTGGCTATGAGCGTGCTATTGACAATGCTCGTACTGATCTTTATTGCCTGTATTTTTCATTTTAAGAAAATAAAACAAAAGCTGTGAAGCATATATCCTTCACAGCTTTTGTTTTAGCCATCTTGAAAAAAGTTTCCTCTTTTTTAATTTATTTTTTTAACAAACGATAGACAAAATAAGGCGCACCGACTAGTGAAACTACGATCCCAGCAGCTACTTCTCCTTCTGCTAAAACGACTCGACCTAAAATATCACTAT
>DATGVB010000071.1:0-3257 GCA_035300805.1 Tetragenococcus sp.
AAAAAATCCAGATGTAAAAGAGGCCATGAAACAACTCGAAGGTAAAGTTGATACAAAGACTATGCAAGAACTAAACTATCAGGCAGATAATGACTTAGTAGAACCTTCAATTGTAGCGCAACGTTTCTTAGCTAAAAATAACTATTTTGAAAAGGAGTGATGAATTATGGATATGAGTAAAATGAATTTAATGCAACAATTTATTTATTATTTTCAAGAAAACGGCAGCTACGTCTTCACTCAGTTCGCCCGTCACTTCCTGATTTCTGCTTATGGCGTATTATTTGCTGCAATTGTAGGCATTCCCATCGGGATCTTTATCTCAAGACGACGCAAACTGGCCAGTTGGGTCGTGCGTATTGCCAACATCATCCAGACGATTCCTGCCTTGGCTATGGTTTCTATGCTGATGTTTGCTTTTGGTTTGGGAGTTAATGTCGTAATTGTGACAGTCTTTTTATATTCTTTACTGCCAATCATTAAAAATACCTATACGGGGATGACACAAGTCGATCGAAATGCTTTAGATGTCGGCAAAGGTATGGGGATGACTGCCTGGCAACGACTTCATATGATCGAATTGCCTTTAGCTATTTCAGTGATTATGGCTGGTATTCGTAATGCGTTAGTTGTGGCCATCGGAATTACTGCCATCGGTACCTTTGTTGGAGCTGGTGGTTTAGGGGATATTATCGTTCGTGGTACAAATGCGACAGATGGAGCCGCAATCATCTTAGCAGGGGCGTTGCCTACAGCTTTGATGTCGATTGTGACCGACTGGCTCTTGGGGCTTATCGAACATCGCTTAGATCCGTCAAGTAAAACAGCTAAAAATGCTTAAAAAAAAGGATCTCTTTTTTCATTTTGAAAATTGAGATCCTTTTTATTCGCTATTTTTTCAGATGGTAACTATAGGTGCTTACAATTACATGTTCTCTCCAAGACAAACGAAAGGCTAAGCGTAAATTCGTCTGATTATGCAAGATATTTTGCCAGCGGCGGCGTGGCACGAATTGTGAAATAAGAACTGTGGTTGTGTGATTCTCTTTTTTCGACTCTTTGCTGACCAAGTCAACATAGCGTATCACAGGATTTTCTACCGAACGATACTCCGTATTTACTATGGTAAAATGAATATCTGGAAAACGTTCTTTGAATTCCTTTTTGATCCTGGCTTCACGCTTTTTATCTGCTGTCGTAGAAACGTGCATCGCGATAACAGTATCTCCAATCGAACGGGCATAATTTAAAGCCCCAATATTCACCTTAGTAACATTGCCCACTAAAACAATTACTGTATTGCCACTATATTTATGCAACTTCACCGTTTCTTCCAAGCGTAATTGCTCTGCTACATTAAGATAGTGATCATGAATTTTATAAAAGACAAACAATAAAACAGGCATAATGATAAAATATGGCCATATATCTCTTAGACGGTAAATCAACAAAATTGCAATAATTGAATAAGAAATCAAAGCGCCGACAATATTAGCAAAAGATTTTTTTAACCACTGATTTTTCTCCTTGAACCATTTCACGACCATACCACTTTGTGATAAAGCAAAAGGAACAAATACACCAATAGAATACAAGGGAATCAGACGTTCAGTTGAGCCCTGAAAAATAATCAATAAAGCGATGGAACCTGCTGCTAAAGTGATGATCCCATTTGAATAACCTAAACGATCTCCCTTATCTTGATACATATGAGGCATAAATTTATCTTTTGCCAAATTAAAAGCTAAAACTGGGAAGGCGGAAAAACCAGTATTTGCAGCCACTGCTAAAATAAAGGCTGTAGCAAACTGTAAAACATAAAATAAAATGCCATGGCCAAAAACGGCTGATCCTATTTGAGCTAAGACGGTTACTTCAGTTTCAGGAACAATCCCGTACCAATAATTTAAAAAGGTGATCCCGACAAAGAAAAAGCCTAAAATCGTTCCCATGATCGCCAAGGTTGCTGCTGCATTTTTTGCCTTAGGTTTTTTAAAAAATGGAACTGCATTACTGATGGCTTCAACACCAGTCAAAGAAGACGACCCTGAAGAAAATGCTCTTAAGATCAAGGCTAGAGAAATACCTGGTACTGCTGTTCCCACCATTTCTGTCGCATGAAAAGCTACCATGCCCGTTGCAATCTTTATCAAACCTGTTGCAATCAACAAGCTGATCACAGCAATGAAAGTATAAACAGGCACCATTAAAAAGCTTGCTGATTCACGTAAGCCGCGTAAATTCAGCATCATCACGAAAAGTACAATGACAACTGAGATTGCTACCTGATGTCCATAAAGTGCAGGTACAGCAGACATGATCGCCTCTGCTCCTGATGAAACCGAAACCGCAACAGTTAACATATAGTCAACTAAAAGTGAACCTCCGGCTACCAGACCTGCTTTTTGCCCTAAATTTTCACTGCTGACGATATAAGCACCGCCTCCTTGAGGATACGCATGAATAATTTGACGATAAGACAATATTAAAGATATTAATAAAATAATCACTAATGCTGCTATCGGCAGTGAATACCAGATTGCCGTTGTTGACAGAGTAACCAATACCAGTACAATTTGTTCTGTCCCGTAAGCAATTGATGATAACGCATCCGATGACAAAAGTGCTAAAGCAGCAAATTTTGTTAAATTCTGAGCATCATCTTGATCAGATTTCAAGGGTTTTCCCACCAGCAGACGTTTTAGACGTTCCATTTTTCATTCTCCTTATATTACAAACTAAAATTATAGAACTAATAAAAAAGGCCTGATAGCAATTATCATAGCCTCGTCAACAAAAGAATTTACGCTCTTTTCAAAAGAAAGTCAATTAATTGGTGACCTTCTTTTAATAGAATTTTCCTAGTTATTTTGTTTTTTCTATTCATTTTTTTTTGGTTACTCTAATCAGTCAAAAACACCATGGTCACCAATCACATAAGAAGAAATTTCAGCTTATTGTCTGCTTATTTTAGCCTTTTTTGCTTGTATTAATTTTTCCAGATAATCAAGCTCTTTTTCATCACTTTTTTCAATATGATCTGCTACCCGTTTTTTCAATGACGTTTCTGATAAAGTCTGTCCAACAAATTCTGACTGCATCACGATAGGACGATACAAACGGGTTAAGACTGTTCCACTATAGCCAATATCCGCTACTTTGATCATCTCTGCGTTTTTTAATTTACGCAATACGGCCTGAATAGTATTTTTACTAATATCTGGTCTTTCTTTATAAATATCGTTAGCAGATAGAGC
>DATGVB010000072.1:0-4013 GCA_035300805.1 Tetragenococcus sp.
GATTGCTGATCAGGACAAATTTGAAAGTTTAGCACTCGCCCGTGATTTTAATGATTTAGGTTTTAGTTTAATGGGCACAAAAAAAACAGCTGCTTATTTCAAAAAACACGACTTAAAGGTACGTGTGGTTGGCAAAGTTCATGAGGGGCATCCTAATGTACTTGATATGATTAGACAAGATAGTATTCAAATGGTTATCAACACTATAGCTAATGATCACAAAGCAAGTTCCAAAGACGGCTTTATGATCCGCCGTCAGGCAGTTGAACAAGGTATTGTATTATTTACATCTTTAGATACCGCCCAAGCGATTCTAAGGGTAATCAAATCTCGAGCTTTTACTACTCAAGCTTTATCATAGGAGTTAAAATATGAAACAGGAAAATATGAAAATTGTGAATCATCGCTTATTGACTACAGATATTTATGAAATGACATTAAGTGGACAATTAGTCACTGAAATGCATGTGCCAGGTCAGTTTTTACATTTGAGACTACCGCAGACTACTCATGTTTTAAGACGCCCTATCAGTATTAGTCAAATTGATCCAAAACAAAAAATATGCCGTATTATCTATCGCTTAAAAGGTGAAGGAACTAAAATTTTGGCTCAACTAAAAGTCGGAGAGAAAATCGATGTAATGGGTCCTTTAGGTAATGGTTTTGATCTCAGTCAAGTTAAAAAAGGGGATCTTGTTTATGTTGTCGGTGGAGGAATTGGTATTCCGCCTTTGTATGAGCTAGCTAGACAACTTAAAGATAAAAAAGCTACAGTTGTTAATTTTTTAGGCTATGCAACTAAAGATCTTGTATATTACGAAGAAGAGTTTAAAGCAATCGGTGAAACCTTAGTTGCTACTGACGATGGAAGTTATGGCTTAAAAGGAAATGTAGGAAATTTATTGGAAATAAAAAAGCAAAGTCCTCAAGCTGCTTTTGCTTGTGGTGCCAGCGGACTTTTAAAAGTCTGTGAGAAAACTTTTATCGGTCAGGTAGATAATATCCAGCTTTCATTAGAGGCACGGATGGCCTGCGGCATGGGAGCCTGCTATGCTTGTGTGGTCCCACTGGCTGGTTCTATGAATCAAAATGTTAAGGTTTGTGAAGATGGACCGATATTTCAGGCGGGAAAGGTGGTTATTGAATGACTGATCGATCTTTAGCAGTTAATTTACCAGGTTTATCATTAAAGAATCCAATTATTCCGGCCAGTGGCTGTTTTGGTTTTGGAAAAGAATACGATCGTTATTATAATATTGATTGCTTAGGGGCAGTAATGATCAAGGCAACGACTCCTAAAGCACGTTGGGGCAATCCGACTCCCAGAATTGCTGAGACACCCTCAGGTATGCTAAATGCAATTGGTTTACAAAACCCCGGACTTGAAGTTGTCAGTACAGAAATCTTACCGGATTTATTGGAAAAACATCCGGAATTACCTATTATTGCTAATGTTGCGGGCTCAACAACGCAAGATTATGTGGAAGTTGCGCAAAATATTTCACAAAACCCTAATGTTAAGGCCTTAGAATTAAATATTTCCTGTCCAAATGTCAAAGAGGGCGGCTTACTGTTTGGTACGGACCCGAACTTAGCAGCTGAGTTAACCCGGTCGGTGAAAAAAGTCTCAAAAGTCCCAGTTTATGTTAAATTATCGCCCAATGTAACCGACATTGTTGCCATTGCTCAGGCAATCGAAGAAGCCGGTGCAGATGGTTTTACGATGATCAATACGCTGTTAGGCATGCAGTTTGATTTAGTCACTAGGAAGCCGGTTTTAGCCAATCAGACCGGTGGACTGTCAGGTCCTGCAATCAAACCAGTAGCGATCCGTCTGATTCATCAGCTGGCTCAGCATACTCAATTGCCGATCATCGGCATGGGTGGTGTCTGTTGTGCAGATGATGTGATCGAAATGTTTTTAGCAGGCGCCAGTGCGGTTGCGATTGGAACGGCTAATTTTACCGATCCTTATATTTGTCCGAAAATTATTGAAGCTCTTCCCAAACGGATGGAAGAATTACAGATAGCCTCTTTACAAAGTCTGATTAAGGAAGTGCGAAAGGAGAAACAAAATGATTAAGCGTCCCATCATTGCTTTAGATTTTCCTTCTCAAAAAGCAATTGAACAGTTTTTAAGTAAATTTCCCGCTGATGAAAAATTATTTGTTAAGGTAGGGATGGAAATATTTTACCAGGCAGGACCTGCGATAGTTAATTCGTTAAAAGAGCAAGGCCACGAGATTTTTCTTGATTTGAAATTACATGATATTCCCAATACAGTGGAAAGAACGATGGCTGGCCTGGCTAAATTAGGTGTAGCGATCACAACTGTTCAAGCAGCTGGCGGGATTACGATGATGAAAGCAGCTAAAAAGGGGTTAGAAAGCGGGACTGTTCCGGGAGCTAAACGTCCTAAAGTAATTGCCGTTACCCAACTGACTTCTACTAGCCAGGCACAGATGCAAAAAGAACAATTAATTGATAAAACTCTTAAAGAAAGTGTGTTACACTATGCAAAAGGTGCTCAAACTGCTGGTTTAGATGGAGTAGTCTGCTCGGCTTTGGAAGCTGCTGAAATTCATGCAGCGACGTCGGCTGATTTTATCTGTCTGACTCCAGGCATCCGTCCTTTAGGCAGCCAGGTGGGAGATCAGAAACGAGTTGTTACACCCCAGAGAGCAAGAGAAATCGGCTCTAATGCTATTGTTGTCGGTCGTCCGATCACACAGGCAAAAGATCCTTATCAAGTTTATCAGAAAATCAAAGAAGAATGGGAGGACACAAAAAATGTCCATTGAAAAAGAAGTAGCTAAAAAGTTATTAGAAATTCAGGCAGTTTCTTTGAATCCGAATCATCCTTTTACTTGGGCAAGTGGGATCAAAAGTCCAATTTATTGTGATAATCGAATTACGCTAGGTTATCCTGAAGTGCGTAAATTGATCGCCAAAAACCTAGTCAAAAAAATTGAAGATAATTATCCTGAGGCTGAAGTGATCGCAGGTACAGCTACAGCAGGGATCCCGCATGCGGCTTGGGTTGCTGAACTAATGGAATTGCCGATGGTTTATATCCGGGGCAAGAAAAAAGACCATGGAAAAACCAATCAGATCGAAGGAGTTCTAAAATCCGGACAAAAAATGGTTATTGTTGAAGATCTGATTTCAACGGGGGGCAGTGTCTTAGAAGCTTATCAGGCAGCAGTTGATGCAGGAGCAGAGGTGCTGGGTGTAGTTGCTATTTTTACCTACGAGTTACAAAAAGGCCAAGCTAACTTTGCTCAGAAAAAAGTTCCGTTTACTACCTTGACTAATTATTCTACTTTATTAGACATTGCTGTTGCAAAAGAATATATTGCTGCTGCTGAACTTGATTCATTAAAGGCATGGCGCAAAGATCCTGAGCACTGGTCAAATAATAAATAAAACTAGGAGAGAAATGAATGGAAAAAGATTTTACGCTACTGGTTTTAGCTTTTTTCTGTTATTCCTTTGTCGGCTGGCTATGGGAAACGTTGTATTGTTCTTTAAAAGCGAGACATTTTGTTTATCGCGGCTTTCTTTTAGGTCCAATTACACCCATTTATGGTTTTGCAATCGTAGGAGTTCTAATTTTTAGCCAACCTTATCAGGATAAGTTGTGGGCCTTATTTTTACTTGCTTTCTTTTTAGCTTCGGTTTTAGAGTATGTGACCAGCTTTTTATTAGAAAAATTATTTCACGCTACTTTATGGGATTATAAAGAAATCCCTTTAAATATTAATGGACGGATTGCCTTGCCGATATCGGTTTTTTGGGGAGCAGCCTGTGTATTTATTGTCAAGGTGTTAAATCCTCATATCATCAGTCGAATCGACCTCTGGTATAATGAATATGGTATTTTTATTGCACTGGTACTTTTAATGTTAATCAGTTTTGATCTAGGCTTTACGCTAGCTAACGTCGCTTCTTTACGACGTGCTTTACAAGAACTGAGTGAAGCTATCGAAGAGAAAAAAGCGGTTCTGGAAAAA
>DATGVB010000073.1:0-2199 GCA_035300805.1 Tetragenococcus sp.
GAGTAGATTACCGCCTGATCTACTCATACTTTCTCTGACTTGGAGTAGATTACCGCCTGATCTACTCATACTTTCTCTGACTTGGAGTAGATTATTTTATTTTATAGCCTTTGTACTTAAAAATACAGTTGCGAGTCCTACACTAGCTAGAACTGCTAAAATGATAAAGTCCACTTGACTGCCAGCTGCGGTCAGATAAGCTTGTGTCTGACCTTCTTGCAATTGAAAAACAGAAATCACCGCTGACAAGACACTTGTGCCAAATGAACCAGCATATTGTTGGAAGGTATTGAACAGAGAATTAATATCTGCTCGTTTTTTAATGTTTACCTGCTTACTGGCATCAGACATGGTATTGCCAAAGCCAAAGTTAAAGCCAACTCGTAAAAAGATGTAAATCAGACAGATAGACACTACACTTAATGACCAAGTCTTAAAATAAAAAAGTAAGCAGCCTATAAGCATCATACTATTTGCGATAAATAGCGGTAATGCTGCTCCCTTTCTATCAAATAAACGTCCTGCTAATGGTGCCACTAAAGCACCTAAAAGAGCTCCCGGAAAAAGAATCAGACCGGCAGTAAATGTGGCTGCCCCTAAATAATCTTGAGCTAAAATAGGTAAAACAAAAGAAATTCCGATATTGATAAATTGTAGAATAAAAAAATTCAACCAACGTAAACCAACTACAGGCTGTAATAACAAATTAAAATTCAGAATTTTTTTGGCTGAGTTATGTAGATGAATTGCAAACAAAATAAATACGACAATAAAAATAACAATAAAAAAGATAAAATTTCTACTATTAAAACCATAGTTACCGGCACTCGCAAAGGCCACACTCAAACTGATAAAAATAGCCGACAAAAAACAGAGACCGACCCAGTCAAAGCCTTGATGATCAGTACCTGCCGCTTTTAAATCAATATTATTTTTACCAGCAACAATAATAAAAATCAATAAAGGTAATATAAGTAAAAAAATTGCCCGCCAAGATAAAAAACTGGTTAAAAAACCACCATAAGTCGGGCCTAAAGCCGGAGCAAAAGAAGTGACCATGCTTCCTACTCCCATATATAAGCCCAATTTGTGCTGCGGCACTAAAGACAAAATAATGTGAAACATAATAGGAGTTGCAAGTCCTGTTGAAACAGCCTGTAAAAGACGGCCAACCATCAATATAGGAAAAGAAAACGCAACTGAGCATAATAAGGTTCCGCATAAATAAAAAGTTGTTGCTAACAAGAATAAATTGCGAGCTTCAAATCGTTTAATTAAGTAAGCCGTACTGCTCATAATGATCGTTACCATCAGCAGATAGCCAGAAGTCGCCCACTGCATAGTTCCCAGAGATACATTAAATTCTTTCGTCAAAGTCGGATAGGTAACGTTTAGTGAAGTCTCCACCAGAATTCCTAAAAAAGCCAACAACGCGGCCGCTGTGATCGCCCACTTTGTTTTATTTGTTACAACTTCACTTTCCATCTGAATTACCTCCTAATAAATCTCTAATAAAATAATACCACTTTAAAACTAAAAAAATAAGTAAATAACGACCCAGCTTTTTAAGCCAGATCGTTATTTTTTTAGTATTATTCTGTATATAATTTATTACCCAGCATTTCTAAGGTGTCAAAGATTCGTGGACCATAATCCATAAAATCATCGTAAGTGGTTGTATAGATCCGATTTTCCTTAATGGCACTGACATCTTTGAGTAGTTCTTCTGATTTGATATTCTTAACTGCTGTCTTATCTAGTTCTGCATTGCGATCTGCCGTAACATAAAGAATGATATCTGGATCACTGCTGATAATTGTTTCCAATGTTGGATCCGAAGTACTTCCTTCAAGGGCTGGACTCACATTGAGCTGTTTTAACAGATCACTCTGCAGCCCGCCAGAGATATTGAACACTGAAAAGGAGGATTTTTCTGCATCAAAGGCAACCATTGGCAGTAATGTGAGTTTTTCGTCACCTTTATTTGCTTTCACCTGTTCCTGTACAGCCTGATAACGTTCTTCCAGTTCCTGAGCATATTTTTCAGCTCGGTCATTCACATTAAAAATTTTCCCTAAAGTACGAACGTCATCAATAACAGTTGTTAATGGAGGATTGTCCGTCATATTACTGGCTGTTTGAATATAAGTCTGGATCCCCAGATCATTTAGCGTGTTAACTGAACCCATTGAATCATCT
>DATGVB010000074.1:0-3252 GCA_035300805.1 Tetragenococcus sp.
TTTACAGTTATAGGGATCGTACCAATCATCAGACTGGCGGCCATCCCTATAATTAACAGTATGAATAAGAGCAGGCCCAAGCTCCTTTTTCTCATACGCTTCCCCTCCTGACTTGTAACAATAATAAAGGAACACCGATGATCGTCACCAAAACGCCGACTGGAGTTTCCAAGGGCGGAGCGACAAGCCGGGCTAAAATATCTGCTGTAACAAAAAACAAAGAACCAAACAAGGCTGAAGCAGGGATCACCCAGCGATAATCATGGCCGACAAAAAAACGTACTACATGCGGGATGATCAGTCCAACGAAGCTGATCGTACCTACCAGAGAAACCGCCGTTCCAGCTAGTAACAGCACACAAAACAAACTCAGCTCGCGGATTTTCTGCGGATTTTTTCCTAGCGAGATGGCCGTTTCATCCCCCATACTTAAAAGGGTCACTTGACGACTGTTCAAGCAGGCTAAAATAAGCCCTATGGCAACTATCGGCAAAGCGACCTTTACTTGATTTTCAGTGATATTACCCGTTCCACCTACAAACCAGAAAGTAATGTCCTGATTGAGATTAAAAATCAAAGACAAGCTCTGACTGATCGCACTAAAGAACGAACTGATCGCAGCTCCTAATAAAACCATGCGAATGGGTGAGCGAGCAAAGGTAATGCGATTTGAGGCTGTATAAATTATCAACAAGGCCACTGCAGCGCCACAAAAAGAAGCGGCGATCGCAAGAGGTGGCTTAGGCGATCGAACAAAAACAAAGGTCAGTGCCAAGCCTAGTCCAGCACCGGCATTGATCCCTAAAAGGCCGGAATCAGCGATCGGGTTATTGGTCACTCCCTGCATCAAAGCTCCTGAAGTCGCAAAAGCCGCACCGACCAGCAGCGAAGCAAGCATCCGCGGTATCCGTAAATGTTGAATCAGCTGATGAACTTGATTGGTCTGATCAAACTGCTGGAAAGAATTGACTACTTCTTGCCAGGAACTACTGACGGCCCCATATTTTAAGGAACAGGCGATTGCAACTACTAATAAGGCACCACTGACAATAAAGAAAAAAATTTTTTTCATGCGCCTTTCCTCGCTAAATCATACGAAATAATCAAGGGTTTCTGATTTTTTTCAGATACAACGATCTGAGGTGCAATGTCAAACAGCTTTAGCAGGTGCTCTTTGGTAAAAATTTTTTGCGGTGTTCCAGACATGATCACCCGACCTTCTTTCATTCCCAGGATATAATCGGAAAATTGCGCTGCATGATTTAAATCATGGATCGTAAGTAGGATCGTCTTGCCTTGGCGATTGATTTCTTCTAGTAAATATAAAATTTCCAATTGATGAGCTGGATCTAAAAAAGAAATCGGTTCATCTAAAATCAGTATATCAGTATCTTGAGCCAAGGCCATCGCGATCCAAACTCGTTGTTGCTGACCACCCGACAGATGACTAAGCGAACGTTTGCGTAAAGCAATCAAACTAGTGGCTTCTAGGGCCCATTCAATTTGTTCGTGGTCACTTTTCTTTAAACCAGAAAATCCTTTCTGGTAAGGAAAACGTCCATAAGAGACAATTTCTTCAACACTTAATCCTTCAACCGTATTCGCTTTTTGGGCTAAGGATGCAATCTTTTGCGCAATTTTTCTGCTGTCTAAACCTTGAATATTTTCTCCATCGATCTGTACTTGCCCGTAATTTGGTTCCAATATTCGTGCCAAAGCTTTTAATAAAGTAGATTTACCGCTACCGTTAGGACCAATCAAACTAGTAATCTTTTTTTCTGGAATTTCAATTGTCACATCATTTAATACGATTTTTTTTTCATAACCGCAAGAAAGGTCATTTGTCTGTAATCTTGCCATTGAGTATTCTCCTTTTAGTGATAATCATTATCAATTATGGCTTTCTTTTCCATTAGGGTCAACCCTTTAAAAAGAAAATTTATGAGAACAAAAAATTTATTGACTTTCCTTTGGTCTTTGATAAGATGTAATTGATAACAGTTATCACTTATATAAAGGAGAAAAAATATGTTAAAAAAAGTTCTAACGACTACGGTCGCAGCTTTTTCAATCTTTAGTCTAGCTGCCTGCGGACAATCCAGCTCTACTGAATCATCTACTAGTGAAACGGCTCCTAGTACACGGACCCTTACAGATGCTCAAGATCATAAGGTCAAAGTTCCTAATCCCCCTAAAAAAGTAATCGCTTCTTATTTAGAAGATTATTTAGTCGCTTTAGACGAAAAACCGATCGCTCAGTGGACCGTTGGCAAAGACAGTAAACAGGGCTATCTGCAGGACGAATTAGATGGCATTCCACTAATCAATTACGATCTTCCTTATGAAGATGTTTTAAAATATGAACCTGATTTATTACTGATCGAATCAGATGCTGCTGTTGAAGGGGATAAATATAAAGAATACCAAAAAATTGCACCCACTTATGTAGTTAAAAATGGTGAGGATGTTACTTGGCAAGAAAAATTAGAAGATATTGCTAAAGTTTACAATAAAGAGGATAAAGCCAAGCAAGTAGAAGCAGACTATAAAAAGTTAGTTGCTGATATTAAAGCTGAAAATGCCGAGAAAATAAAGGGTAAATCTGCTGCTGTGATCTGGGTGACAAATAATTCTGCATTTATGGTTGCCGAAAATCGTTCCAGCGGGAAATTACTTTATGATGAATTAGGTTTTGATGTTCCCGATCTGACCCAGGAAGTTAGCAAAAAGGCCACTTCAGACTGGTCGCAGGTTTCCTTAGAAAAACTTTCCCAGTTAGATGCTGATTACCTTTTCCTTGTTAATAGTGATGAAAAAGCCAAGATGTTCAGCGATCCACTCTGGGAAAATATTCCAGCCGTTAAAAATGATCAGCTTTATGAATTTGGTCCAGATAAAAGCTGGTTATATAATGGACCTATTGCTTATACACAAATGCTTGAGGATGTAAAAAATTCACTAGAATAAAAAAATCGTACTGGCTTTTATTAAGCCAGTACGATTTTTTTACTTTCAATACAATGTTCGTTTTTTAGCTATCATTATCTTATATAGCATCGTTATCTTTCGTTTGCATATTGTCTTCTCTTTTTGTCCTATGTTATCTTGAAAATGAAGAGAAGTAAAAATTAATCAACCTATTACTGCAGATAAGATGGAGGAAAAAGATGTCTAGAGATAATGTAATTGGAAAAGAAAAACAGCGTTGGGATGCCATCGCCAAAGTACAGGGAAAAGCTAAATTTACTGACG
>DATGVB010000075.1:0-4034 GCA_035300805.1 Tetragenococcus sp.
GCTTTTCTCAAAGAAAAAGAAACGTGTGGTGGCGATAGCCAGAAGGAGACACCTGTTCCCATGCCGAACACAGCCGTTAAGCTTCTGAACGCCGATGGTAATGAGGGGTTGCCCCTTGTGAGAGAAGGAAGCTGCCACGCCTTTTTCGTTGGAGGTTTAGCTCAGTTGGGAGAGCACCTGCCTTACAAGCAGGGGGTCATAGGTTCGAGCCCTATAACCTCCATCGAGTCGTTAGCTCAGTTGGTAGAGCATCTGACTTTTAATCAGAGGGTCACAGGTTCGAATCCTGTACGACTCATTTATCGTTTGCGGGTGTGGCGGAATTGGCAGACGCACTAGATTTAGGATCTAGCGCCGCAAGGCGTGGGGGTTCAAGTCCCTTCACCCGCATCAGAAAAAATGCCGGCTTAGCTCAGTTGGTAGAGCATCTGATTTGTAATCAGAGGGTCGAGGGTTCAAATCCTTTAGCCGGCATCGCCCAAATGCGGAAATAGCTCAGTGGTAGAGCATCACCTTGCCAAGGTGGGGGTCGCGGGTTCGAACCCCGTTTTCCGCTTGAAAGTTCCCTGCCGGGGTGGCGGAACTGGCAGACGCACAGGACTTAAAATCCTGCGGTAAGTAATTACCGTACCGGTTCGATTCCGGTCCTCGGCATTAGCAAGTATATGCGCTCATAGCTCAACTGGATAGAGTGTCTGACTAGGGATCAGAAGGTTGAGGGTTCAAATCCTTCTGGGCGCGTTTTTCGGGAAGTAGCTCAGCTTGGTAGAGCACTTGGTTTGGGACCAAGGGGTCGCAGGTTCGAATCCTGTCTTCCCGATACCCAAAAAGATAGGATATCTTGTCCTATCTTTTTTGGCTCTTTGTCAAATAGTGTTGTTTGGTAATATCTGTATAATGAAGAAGGACTTCGGTTCTTCTTTTTTGTATTTGATCGTTATAATCACTGCTTTTCTTAAATAGTACTAATTAAATAACTGAGAAAAGAAAAATACTGTTGCTTAAAATATGATACAATACAGGTAAATAAATGATAAAGGAGTTTGGTTTTTGAAAGGACAAATTCAAAAAGCAGTCAGTGGATTTTATTATGTTTATGCCAATCAGCAGATTTATCAAACACGAGCAAGGGGGAACTTCCGAAAGCGTAAAATCACTCCGCTTGTAGGTGACCAAGTTATTTTTTCTAGTGAAAACGAGCGCGAAGGGTATTTGTTAGAAATACTGCCAAGAAAAAATCAATTAACTCGCCCTGCTGTAGCAAATATTGATCAGGCAGTAGTTATTATTAGTCTTGTAGAACCTGACTTTTCTTATTTTCTGTTAGATCGATTTTTAGTTAGTTTAGAATATGAAGACATTCAACCGATTGTTTATTTAAGTAAAGCTGATCTGCTTGAAGAGCATTCACTTATTGCTGAAATCAAAACTGTCTATGAGCCTATCTATCCAGTAATTGTTTCTGACGAAATTAAACTTGAAGAAAAATTTATGGCACTCTTCGAAAATAAATTAACTGTTTTTATGGGCCAGTCTGGAGCGGGGAAATCCACTTTACTGAATACGATTGCTCCTCATTTAAATTTAACAACAGCAGAGATATCTACCGCATTGGGTCGTGGAAAACATACGACTCGACAAGTTGAGTTATTACCGATTGCCGATGGCTTAGTTGCAGATACACCTGGCTTTAGTGCAATTGACTTTACAGAAATTACTGAAGTTCAGCTGGGTAAACAATTTCCAGAAATGCTGCAAGCTTCAACGGATTGTTATTTTAGAGAGTGTCTTCATCTAGATGAACCTAAATGTGAAGTAAAACGTCAGGTTAAAGCAGGGAAAATTGCAAAAAGCAGATATGAAGATTATTGTTATTTTTTATCTGAAATAAAAAAAAGAAAACCACGATATAAAAAGAAAAGGTAGGGAATGTTTTATGAAAATAGCACCATCTATTTTAAGCGCAGATTTTGCCAATTTACAAAGAGATGTCGAATTAGTTGAAGAAAACGGAGCGGATTATATCCATGTTGATGTAATGGATGGACAATTTGTACCAAACATTACTTTTGGTCCTAATGTGGTTAAAGCATTGCGCCCGATAACAAAACTACCCTTGGATGTTCATTTAATGATCATTGAACCGGAAAATTATATTGATGAATTTGTCCAAGCGGGAGCGGATATTATTGGTGTACATGTAGAAGCTACTGCGCATATTCATCGGGCGGTCCAAATGATTAAAAATCAAGATGTAAAGGCAGAAGTTGTTTTAAATCCAGGCACCTCAATTACGGCTATTCAACATGTCTTATCCATGGTAGACCAGGTTTTAGTTATGACGGTCAATCCAGGATTTGGTGGTCAGTCTTTCATTGAAGAAAGCCTGACGAAAATTCAGGAGTTAGCTCATCTGCGAGATATAAAAGGCTATCATTATGACATTCAAGTAGACGGCGGAATTGTTCCTGAGACAGCAAAGAAATGTCAAGCAGCAGGAGCCAATGTTTTTGTTGCAGGAAGTTATATCTATTCTGCTGAAGAACCTGCACAAAAAATCCGCTTGCTGAAAGAAGCGGTAGCAGAATGAATATTTTATTAGTGGCAGGAGCTCCTCAAGAAAGCTGGCCGACAATTAAACAATCTTTTGATTATTACGTAGGCATTGATCGGGGAAGTCTGTTATTATACCAAAATGATTTACCGGTTGATTTAGCTGTGGGAGACTTTGACTCTTTAAAAGAGTCTGAACATAAACAGATTGTTTCTATTGCCAAAGAATTACTTACGGCACCAGCTGAAAAAGATGATACGGATACACAGTTAGCTCTGGCAGCCGTGTTGGAAAAGTTTCCCCATGCCACTGTCACTTTAATTGGAGCGACGGGTGGTCGTATAGATCATTTTTTAGCAAATTTATGGATGGCTGTAGAAACACGTTTTCGTCCCTTCTGTCAAAATATCGTTATTAAAGATAAACAAAATACCATAAGTTTTTTACTTCCAGGTAAGCATATGATAAAAAAAGAAAATGATAAACAATATTTATCATATTGTTGTTTATCAGTGGTTTATGGATTAACTTTATCTAAAAGCAAGTATACATTAGATAACCAGGACGTATTACAACCTACTGTTTATGCTAGCAATCAGTTTATTGAAGACTTTGCTGAAGTTGAATTTAAAACGGGTGTTATTGCAGTAGTTCAAAGTAAAGATCAATAAAAATTTTATCTTCTTACTATTAATGAATAGTTTTCAAAAAAATAATTAAGAGTGGGGTCTTATCTTTTGTTTGACCCTGATTAGTGGTACAATTTAGCCATTAAGCTTGAAACATTGGGGTGTACTGTTGAAAAAATTTAATCCAAATAAAAATATTATTATTACATTAATTATTGTTATTATTATTGTTTCTATTTTAAGTATTACATTAGCAAGACGCGCAGTTAACGAAAAAGCTTCACTGGGTCAACAAGTGGTCAATGATACAGTAGGTGTCGTGGATAAAGTTGTCTTCGCTCCAGTTCGCTGGTTTGAACGGGGAATTGATTCAGTTCAGAATTTGTTTGTAACTTATCAAGAGAATGAACGATTAAAAGGAAAAATTGATGATTATGATGAAATGGTTCATCAAAATGACTCTCAAAAACGTGAAATAAAAAACTTGAAAGAAGAGTTATCTTTAAATGCCACTTTAACCAATTATCAAAAGACGACAGCTAATGTTATTTCTCGTTCACCTGATTCTTGGCAAGATATATTGGTAGTGGACAAGGGTTCCAAAGACGGAATAAAAAAAGACATGGCTGTTATGGCGAAAAAAGGTTTGATTGGTAGAATTGTAGAAGTGAGTGCCCATTCGTCTAAAGTGGAGTTATTAACCTCTGCTAATCAGACAAGTAATCATTTCCCTATTCGGATCACGACTTCTAAAGGTGATGCTTTTGGGTTATTGAAGAGTTATGATAATCGTCGTCAGGCTTTAGTTGTGGAAGAATTGACAGGGGCTAAAAATGTCAAAAAAGGTGATG
>DATGVB010000076.1:0-4115 GCA_035300805.1 Tetragenococcus sp.
CATTGTTAAAATAGAGGTCAAAGTCGAAGCTGGTGTGACCAGACTATTAGGGATTAAGGCTGCATTACCAATCACCATCTGAATGGCTAAAGCTTCTCCAAAGGCACGTGCCATCCCAAAAATAATTGCCGTTAAAATACCCGGAACGGCCGCTTTCAAAACGACTTTATAGATGGTTTGCCAGCGAGTGGCACCCAAAGCCAGCGATGCTTCGCGATAATGGCGTGGCACTGCATTTAAAGCATCAACCGTCATCGTCGTCACCGTTGGTAAAATCATCACAAATAAGACAAAAGAACCCGCCAATATCCCAAAACCAGTTCCGCCAAAAAGGTATCGAATGAAAGGAACAACCACAGTCAGTCCAATAAAGCCGTAAACAACTGAAGGGATCCCGACAAGTAATTCAATGACAGGCTGTAAAATTTTTTGACCGCTTTTGGGTGAAATTTCTACCATGAAGACGGCTGCACCAATTGCAAAGGGTGTTGCTATAATAGCGGATAAAAAGGTTACGATAAAAGAACCCGCAATCATGGGTAAAGCACCCGTCATTGGCTTACCATTACTGCCGATCTGACCGGGATTCCACTGAGTGCCAAACAAAAAGTCTTTTACTTTGATTCCATCAACAAAAAAAGTTGCTAAGCCTTTACTAGCTACAAAATAAAAAATAGACAGAACCACTAGAACGATTAATGAAATACAAAAAAAACTGATTCTTTTACCACGACTTTCCATTTTTGCCCGTTTTGATTTTTGGGTGAAAGCCTGCTTCACATTTGTATTCTCCAAAAGGATTCTCCCCCTTGTATAATGAACTTTTAATTAATATTAAACCTTCTATATCAATTTTTCATATTAGTTGTATAACATCTGGATAAACTTTGTAAAAAAAGTGTAAATGCTATTTGATAATATTCCCTTTGGCATCTTTTGATACCTGCATTTGAGTTATCGGAATATAGCCTAATTTAGCAATCATTTCTTTTTGGATCTCATCTGACATGATAAAATCAATAAAATCTTTAGTCAAACCACTGGGCTGTCCTTTTGTATACATATGCTCATAAGACCAGATTGGCCATTTATCCGTTGTAACATTCTCATCGCTTGCCTTGATTCCATCAATTGAAAGAACTGCCACTTCGTCTGTTACATAAGAAAAAGCTACATAACTGATGGCTCCAGGTGTCTCACTGACAATTTGTCTGACCATGCCACTTGAGTCTTGTTCTTGAGCTTGGATGGCCGTTTGTCCAGCTAAGATCTCTTTTTCAAAAGTATTTCTCGTACCGCTGCCAGAAGCACGGTTAAGTAAAACGATTTTGTGATCTGCTCCCCCTAATTCTTTCCAATTAGTGATCTGACCTAAAAAGATTTTTTTCAGATCTTCTTTAGAGATATCTTCAACCCCAACTTTTTTATTGACGATCGGGGTTATCCCTACTACCGCCACCTTATGGCCGACTAGTTTTTTAGCATCGATCCCGCTTTTTTCTTGAGCAAACATATCGGAATTACCAATATCAACAGCACCCGCCTGAACTTGAGACAAACCAGTTCCGCTGCCGCCGCCCTGGACATTTACAAAACGTCCGGGATTTTCTGTCTGGAAGGCTTCTGCAGCTGTTTCGACTAAGGGTTGTAAAGCAGAAGATCCTACTGCTGTAATCGATTCACCATGATCGATCCACCGGCTACAAGCCGTCAAAGTAAAAAATATAGGCAAAAGAATAATCAAACTGAATACTTTTTTCTTCATCAAAGAATCTCCTTTTTTTTTTGCTTTCTTTATTCTATCATGTTTTCATTTATAAAAACACTCTGAATAAATGAGCAGCGAAAAATTTGCTACAGCCTATTAGTCAAAAAAATAACCTGCAAATTAAATTGCAGGCCATCTAATTTTACTTATTATATTTTTAAGAAACGTCTCATTGACAAGGTCGATCCGATCGATCCGATAAAAATCCCCAAAACTGCCAGCAGTAGACTCATTTGCCAAGTGAAAGTTCCCGGTTCGATCAGACTATAATTAGAGCGGGCTAAGGTCGGCTGAATCATATCAAAAACTCTAGGATAGGCAAAAATCATTAAAAGTACTGGAATAAGTGAGCCTATTACCCCGATCCAAGCACCTTCCAAGAAGAAAGGCCAGCGAATATAACCATTTTTAGCACCAACTAAACGCATAATACCAATTTCTTTTTGTCGCGATAAAATAGTCATACGAATTGTATTGGATATCAGGAAAATCGCAACGAATAACAAGACTACTGAGCCAATCAGGCCCCAAGTACGAACGTTTTTTGCAATGGAAAAAATCTGATCAGACAAGTCATCTCCATAAGTTGCCTTATGAACATATTCCGTCATCTGATTGGCTTCTTTAGTGATCTGCTTAACGTATTGAGGTTCATCAGCACTTACTATAAAAACATCTAAGAGCGGATTATCCTGGTCAAATAGATTCCAGGCATTCCCATAAGATTTTTTGACCTTCTGTAATTCTTCATCCTGACTTGAAAAAGTGACTGACTTAACGTGCGGTAAATCCTTTAAATCTTGTTCTAATTTCTTCATCTCTGCTTCTTTAGTACCATAATTAATATAAACAGAAACATCTACATTATTTTCCATATCATCTGCCAGTTTTACGGTATTTAGAATAACTACTAAAAAGACTCCCAGAATGGCTAGAGTAACTGTTACTGCAGTCACCGAAGAAAGTGTCATCCAACCATTACGACGCAGACTTTTAAAGCTTTCAGCTAAATGACGGAAAAAATTTCTAATCCTCATAACCGTACTCTCCTTCCATTTCATCGCGAATGATGCGACCATTTTCAATCGCAATTACACGATGACGAATGGTATCCACGATTGTCTGATTATGAGTGGCCATTACCACTGTCGTTCCTTGGGCATTAATACGATCGAGTAATTTCATGATTTCCCAGGAATTATCTGGATCCAGATTTCCAGTAGGTTCGTCCGCTATCAAGACTTTCGGCGTATTCACAATAGCTCTTGCAATAGAGATCCGCTGCTGTTCGCCGCCTGAAAGTTCTCCAGGAAAAACGCGAACTTTATGTTTTAAGCCCACCATATCCAAGACTTCCATCACACGTTTTTTCACTTCCCGCGGTTTACGTCCGATGACTTGCATGGCATAGGCAACATTTTCATAAATAGTCTTTTTTTCTAATAACTTATAATCTTGAAATACAACTCCAATTTCACGTCTTAAATAAGGTACCTCGCGGTTTTTGATCTTTATCAAATCATAACCGGCAATATTCAAGCTACCGCGTGTCGCTTTTTCTTCACGATACATTAACTTGATAAATGTTGATTTTCCTGCACCAGAAGGACCAACGACGTAAACAAATTCCCCTTGATCAATGGATATTGATAAATTACGGATAGCAGTCGTACCATTTGAATATTTCTTGGTAACATCTTTCATTTCAATCATGGCTATCTCTCCTATATTTTTAATCACACCGTGTCATTATAGCATGTAAATGTTGCAATTGGCTTGCAGCAAGTTACAAATTCATTTCATATGATTAAATTTTCTATGCTTTATCTGTATTTAGTTTTATTTTTAAATAGGCATCAATGAAATCATCCAGTTCACCATCCATAACTGCTTGAACATTTCCAGTTTCATAATCGGTACGGTGATCTTTTACCATCGAATAAGGATGAAAAACATAGGAACGGATTTGCGAACCCCAGGCAATCTCTTTTTGTTCACCTTTTAATTCTTGTAACTGACTAGCCTGTTTTTCTAACATCAATTGATATAATTTACTCTTTAACATGATCATTGCCTGCTCACGGTTTTGAATTTGACTACGCTGACTTTGACAAGTAACAACAATATTTGTCGGTAAGTGCGTTATTCTAACAGCAGAATCAGTTTTATTAATATGCTGTCCTCCAGCACCACTAGCACGATAAGTATCAATTTTTAAATCACTACTTTGAATTTCAATTTCGATTTCATTATTAAACTCCGGCATAACATCAACAGAAGCAAATGATGTATGACGCCGTTTAGCTGAATCAAATGGTGATAACCGCACTAATCGATGAACACCTTT
>DATGVB010000077.1:0-8608 GCA_035300805.1 Tetragenococcus sp.
TCCATTTACAAAAAAAGAGTTGTTAATCGAGCAGGCTCTCCCTAAGGATATGGAGAAAATGATCGAAATTATTGAAAAGAGGTGAGCAGATTGGATGAAACGCAAGAACTGGAAGAACGTTTTGCCCAATTAATAAAAGAATTAGAGGGGAATAATATTCAGCAATTCAGGGAAGCTTTCCTGGAAATGCATATTTATGAGCAGGGGCAATTTTATCAGACATTAGAAAAAAAGCAGCGCCATCTTGTATACACCTATCTCTCGCCCAAAGAATTAGCAGATATGTTTGATGTTTTGGAAGAAGATAATGAAAATATTCAAGATTATCTGGATGAAATGCGGCCAAGTTATGTCAGTCAAATGCTAGTCGAAATGTATACTGATAACGCAGTCGATTTACTCAATACCTTGGATAAAAAACAAATGGCAAAGTATTTAAGTTTGATGAAGCATGACGATGCAGCTGAAATTAAAGAATTACTGCATTATGAAGACGAAACTGCCGGTGCAATCATGACGACTGAATTTGTTGCAATTGTCGCTGATCAGACAGTGCGTTCGGCCATGTATGTATTAAAAAAAGTCGCTTTGTCAGCTGAAACGATCTATTACACTTATGTAGTCGACCAAAAAAACCGCTTATTAGGAGTTATTTCTTTACGTGATCTGATTGTTAATGATGAAGATGAGATGATTTCAGATTTATTAAATGATCGAGTAATTTCAGTTCATGTGGGTGATGACCAGGAAGATGTAGCACAAACTTTCCGTGACTACGATTTTCTGGCTTTACCTGTTACTGATTATGAAGATCAGCTTTTAGGGATCGTAACCGTTGATGATATTATTGATGTTATTGATGATGAAGCTGCTAGCGACTATTCAGGTTTAGCCGGGGTCAATGTAGATGAAGTCAATGCGAGTCCTTTTAAGGCTGCTGCCAAGCGACTACCTTGGCTGATCACCTTACTATTTTTAGGTATGGCTACGGCAAGTTTGATCAATCGTTATGAATTACTGGTTAGTAAAGCTAGCATCCTGGCTGCCTTTATTACTTTAATTACCGGGACTGCAGGTAATGCAGGAACGCAGTCGCTAGCCGTTGCAGTAAGAAGACTAGCTTTTAAAGATGATAGAAAAAAGAATTTTTTACACACAGTCGTAGTTGAAATTTTTACAGGTTTAGTGACGGGCTTTGTCACCGGGATCACGATTTTTTTAATTGTCTGGTTCTGGCAAAAAAATCCGATCCTTGGTTTTGTGATCGGCTTTGCGATGATGTGTGCTATCACGGTGGCTAATTTAGCAGGAAGTCTGATCCCCACTCTGATGGATAAATTAGGTTTTGATCCAGCAGTAGCCAGTGGTCCTTTTATCACAACTTTGAGTGACCTGACCAGTGTATTGATTTATTTCAATATTGCCAGTTTGTTTATGGGCTATTTTATCAATTAAACAAAAAGGGAAATCAAACTTTTTAATCGTTTGATTTCCCTTTTGATTATGCAATCATAAGACTACGATCTGACTACCATGAACTTCGTTGACAGCTAAAATTTGAGCGATTTCTTGTGCATTTTTATAGTTGATCCCACCACCAGGTAAAATTGTGATCCGATTTGCAGCATAAATGATCAATTCTTTGAGCCAAGCTCGATTTGCAGCAGTCATTTGACGACCGTCTCCACCATGACTTAAAATACGATCTAC
The DNA here is from genome assembly GCA_035300805.1 of Tetragenococcus sp. Taxonomy (GTDB): domain Bacteria; phylum Bacillota; class Bacilli; order Lactobacillales; family Enterococcaceae; genus Tetragenococcus. The sequence continues at coordinate 1,711 of DATGVB010000077.1, forward strand.
CCCATGGTCTGCCAGCCAGTCAATGGCGTTTTTTTGTCTATCTTTAGGTATTTGATCAAAAGCCATATGGAAAGTTACTTGTAGTCCCTGGGCTATTTCAATTAAACGCTCTAAAGCTTCTTTGTCCAAGCCATTGTCTTTATTTAAGCAGCCAAAAACAACGCCGTCCGTCCCTAATTTTTTAGCTTCCATTAAATCAGTTTCCATTATACGTAATTCGATGTCATGGTAAATAAAGTTGCCGCCACGTGGTCGGATCATGGTCATGACTGGAATGTTTTTTTCGCCTGCATAAGTTAGTGTTTCTGCAATTACACCCTTACTTGGTGTTGTACCACCGACTGCTAAATTATCGCATAATTCGATCCGCCTTGCGCCATTTTTAATAGCCAGCGGAACATTAGTATAGTTTTCAGCACAAAATTCTTTGATCAACATAATTAGTTACCTCTGCTTTCTCTGCATTCTTTTTTTATTTTAGCATGAATATATGTTAAAGTAAGGAAAGTTAAGGAGAAGTTATGAAGAAAAAAATAGAACGTGGTCAGAATTTCATCGAAAGAAATGCCGATTTATTTGCCTGTCCACTGTGTAAAAGAAAAATGACGGTGAAAGGACATGGCCTAAGTTGTGAAAGTGGCCATCAATTTGATTTATCAAAAAAAGGAACGCTTTATTTCCTGCATCATCCAATTAAGACAAACTATGACAAAAATCTTTTTGATCAACGACGTAAAATGATCGAAGCAGGGATGTATCAGCCCTTAATTGCACTACTTGCTGAATTTTGTGAAAATGAACAGATTTTAGATGTTGGTTGTGGCGAAGGTAGTTTTTTACAGGCGATTGCTTCAGCTACTACACTTCGTCCTAGCGTGGGTTTTGATATTAGTAAAGAAGCAATCTATTTAGCTAGTGATGATTGCCATGATATTTTATGGTGTACTGCTGATTTGACGAGCCTTCCTTTTCGCCCAGCGACTTTTTCAACCATTTTAAATATTTTCTCGCCTTCTAATTACCAGCAATTTGATCAGGTTTTAAAAAAGGGGGGCCAGGTAATTAAGGTCGTTCCTCAGAAGGACTATTTAAAAGAGTTACGCCAAGCTTTTTATCCCGGGAATGTCAAAAAACAGGAGTATTCAAATGAAAAAGTAGTTGCTAAGTTCCAGCAGGCATTTCCTAAAATGCAGCAAAAACGACTTAGTTACTGTTTTGCAGTTCCCAAGACGCATCGCCTGGCCTTACTGGATATGTCACCTTTAGAATGGGGTCTATCTGACCAGCAAAAATTAGCCCTTGGACAGGAGCCTATAAAAGAAATTACAGTAGATCTGGATATTTTGCTAGGAGAAAAAATGTGAAAGTTGCCACTTTGTAATTTAATCCCTTGCAATCACTATATTGAAATGATATATTGGAATCAAGCTTTTTTTTCATTAGTTTTTATCAGCATCCTGTTCTGATAAAAGTTAGTGAAAAGAACTTTACTAACGTAACAACTTGCAGTGCTTGACACCGAGTTGTTACGTTTTTTTGTATACTTAATGCTGAAAAAATAAAGTCAATGCGTTAAAATAGACTTATTGTTAGAAGAAAAGAGGAAATTCCGTTGAATCATATTGTTTTATTTGAACCACTGATTCCTGCCAATACAGGAAATATTGCTCGTACTTGTGCGGCTACTAATTCACCTTTACATTTGATCGAGCCACTGGGTTTTTCGACTGATGACAAACATTTAAAAAGAGCAGGGCTCGATTACTGGGATAAAGTAGCGATCACTTATCATAAAAGTCTGACTGATTTTGTTGCCAGCATAGGAGATGCACCTTTACATCTGATCTCTAAATTCTCACATAAGGTCTATAGTGACGAAAATTTTGCCGATGGCCGCGATCATTATTTTTTGTTTGGCAAAGAAACAACCGGTCTGCCGGAAGAATTTATGCGAGAAAATGAAGAGAAGTGTTTACGTCTGCCGATGAATGATACCCATGTACGAGCTTTAAATTTATCGAATTGTGCGGCCATTGTAATTTACGAGGCCTTAAGACAACAAAACTACTCTGGTCTGGAGTTGCAGCACCATTATGTCAATGACAAACTTGATTAAAGAGAGGGAGTAGCATGGTCGATTTATATTTTACTCGTCACGGGAAAACAGAATGGAACGACAAAGGTCTTTTCCAAGGTATGTATGGCGATTCTCCTTTGTTAAAAGAGAGCTATCATGAAATTGCCTTATTGGGACAAAGATTAGAGGATGGCTGCTTTACAGCTATTTATGCCAGTTCTTCTGAGCGAGCTCGTCAAACGGCTGCTGCTATTGTGCAGCAATTGACTTATCAGGTTCCTATTTATTATGATGATCGCTTGAGAGAAATGAGTTATGGCAAGTTGGAAGGCCAAAGCATTAAGCTTATGGCCAAAAAGTATGGCAGCCAGCTAAGTGCTATGCGCTATCATCTGGATCGCTATGATCCTAGCGCTTTTGGCGGCGAAACCCTTGAAGCAATGTTGAAGCGGATGACAGCGGCAGTTACAGAGGCCGTTTGTAGCCATGAGGGGAATTTACTATTTGTCGGTCATGGGACTTCTATGACTGCGACAGTACAGTTTTTAGCTGGTAAACCATTCAGTCAGTTACGTGCAATGGGCGGTATGAAAAATAATAGTTTAAATCTAATGGAAAAAAAACCAGATGAATTGCACTATCGATTAAAAATCTGGAATGATACAAGCTTTTTGAATAAAGAATAAAAAGGAGGTAGTTGATTTTGTTAGAAGAAAAATATTTTGTCGGCAAAGTCATTGCCATCTTTTTTCAAAATCCCACCAACTTTTACAAAGTTGTTTTGATCAAGTTATTAGATACCAACACAGATTATCGTCAGGATGAGGTCGTAGTGACTGGCAGCTTCGGTAATTTGCAAGAAGAAGAAATCTATCGTTTTTTTGGTGATCTGGTCATCCATCCTAAATATGGTGAACAAGTCAGAGTGAGTTCCTATCAAAAAGAGCAACCGACTTCAGCTAGTGGCGTCGCTCATTTTCTTGCCAGTAACAAATTTCCTGGTATTGGGAAAAAAACAGCCGAAAAAATTGTTGACCTGCTTGGTGAAGAAGCCATTGATAAAATTTTGGCCGATCCCAGCCTGCTTGAGCAAATTGATGGTTTGTCTGAGAAAAAAAGTAATATGTTATTAGAGACTTTACGACTAAATTATGGCATGGATAAGGTGATCGTGGGTCTGGGAAAATACGGCTTTGGCAGTCAATTGTCATTTGCCATCTATCAGACTTATAAAAATGAGACCCTAGAGATCATTGCGGAAAATCCCTATCAGCTAGTTGAAGATATAGATGGGGTCGGTTTTAAAAAAGCAGATAATATCGCTGAGCAATTGGGCATTGGGGCAAGTTCGGATAAAAGGATCCGGGCCGCGATCTTCCATCAGGTTTTTCAGCAGTCGGTCGAAACAGGAAATACCTACATTAATGCTAATGATCTGCTGCCCCAAGTGATCGATCTGCTAGAAAATAGTCGTCCAGTCCAAATGAATGTTGATCAAGTTGCAGACGGAGTGATCCAACTCGTCGAAGAAGGAAAAATTCAGCAAGAAGGGACGAATCTTTATGAGAATAGTTTATATTTTGCTGAATGGGGAATCAGCTCCTCAATAAAACGCCTATTAAAACGAAAAAAAGAAATCACTTACCCTGAGAAAAAGCTGAATCAGGAATTAAAAAAATTGGAAAAACAATTAGCGATTACTTACGGTGACTCACAAGCAGTTGCCATCAAAGCTGCTTTACGCTCTCCTTTGTTTATCTTAACCGGGGGCCCTGGGACAGGTAAAACCACAGTTATTAACGGAATTGTACAATTATTTGCTAAATTAAATGATGTCGAGCTGGATCCGAGTCAATATACGGAAGAAACTTTTCCCATTCTTCTGGCGGCACCCACAGGACGGGCCGCTAAAAGAATGAACGAAACGACCGGCTTGCCTAGTAGTACCATTCATCGTCTTTTAGGGATCAGTCATATGGATAATCATCCTGATTTTGATGAAACAGATCGTGAATTAGAAGGTGGTTTGCTGATTGTCGATGAAATGTCAATGGTCGATACCTGGCTGGCCAATGTGCTTTTTAAGGCTGTACCAACCAATATGCAGGTGATTCTAGTAGGAGATAAAGATCAGTTGCCTTCAGTCGGACCCGGTCAGGTTTTACACGACCTTCTGGAAATTGAGAAGATCCCCCAACAGGAATTAATCGACATTTATCGACAAGGCGATGGATCAAGCATTATTCCACTTGCTCATGCGATAAAAAATGGTGAATTACCATCAGATTTTACGCAAAATCAAAAAGATCGCTCCTTTTTTTCCTGCAATGTTTCTCAAGTGGAAGACCTGATTTCTCAAATTGTCTTGAAGGCTAAACTGAAGGGGTTTAGCCCCCAGGATATTCAAGTTCTCGCTCCCATGTATAAGGGATCTGCAGGCATTAATGCTTTAAATAAAATGATGCAGGAAATTTTTAATCCAAATGAAAAGAAACAGAAAAAAGAAGTCGTTTTTAATGAAGTGGTTTATCGCATTGGTGATAAAGTTTTACAATTAGTGAATTCACCGGAAGATAATGTTTTTAACGGTGACATGGGAGTCGTTGTAGGGATAGTCTACGCCAAAGACTCTGAGGATAAGGTCGATGAATTAGTGATTGCCTTTGATGCTAATGAAGTTACTTATCAACGTAAGGAATGGAGTAAAATTACCTTATCTTATTGCTGTTCGATCCACAAAGCCCAGGGCAGCGAATTTAAAATGGTTATTTTACCTATGGTGAATCAGTTCCGCCGAATGCTACAACGAAATTTACTTTATACAGCTGTCACTAGAAGTAAAGAAATGCTGATCCTTTTAGGTGAACCAACTGCCTATAAGCGTTGCGTTGACCAAGTATCTACCCTACGTCTTACAGGACTAAAAGGAAAAATTCTAGCAGACAAAACGACTGCAGCTGAAATGGCAGCTGAAGTTCAGGATATTAAAAAAGAGAAAGAAAGTTCTCCATTCTCAGCTCAAATAAAACCAGAAGTAAAAAAAAGAGTCGAAAAAAGCCAAGCAGGATCGACTGAAAAAGTCCTGACTTCCCAGCTGATAGCATTGAATAAGATCGATCCTATGGTTGGCATGGGCCGGCTGACACCTTATGATTTTAACTGATAAAAAAATGAAGACCCAATTGGGTCTTCATTTTTTAGTACCAGAAAAGCTGCTTTCTAGTTGTAATAATCAAATTGTGTGCAGCTGGCGCTTCGTCTTCACCATCAGCTTGTAAATACTGCGGACTGCTAGAGATCAAATGGAACTGCTCACTCTTAAGATGGTGAAAGTACTTAGAATGAGTGTGTTTTTGCAGAAGTAATAAAATAATCAAATAAAATATTTTTACTATAGCAATGCGTTCTACTACAACCAAATCAACTTTATTTTCATAAACATCCGCCATAGGTGCGATTTTTACCCCACCACCAAAATAAGGATGATTTGTAACGGTGCATAAAAAAGCCTGTGAAAAGTTTTTCTTCTGACCGTTGTATTCTATTTGTAAAGAAAAACCAGCTTGTTTAAATAAAACTGAAAAAAGGGAACGTATATAGGAAAAAGAGCTTAAATTAAAGCGATTTAAACTATTCTTGGCTTTGGAATGGTTAGTGGTATAAACAATATTTGCATCCAGTCCGATTCCTAAGTTATTGACACAGACACTAATTTGTTGGCTTTCTTCAACCTGATAAGCCAGCAGGTTGATTGTTTGCGGTTGTTGAATGGCAGTTAAGTGTTTAAAAATCTGCTCAATGTCTTTCGGCATGGTCAGATTACGTGCAAAATCATTGCCTGTACCTGCAGGAATATAAGCAAAAGGAATGTCAGCCTTTAGCTGATTGATCACCTGATGTAAGGTTCCATCGCCGCCTACTACCACAACCAAGGGAAAAGGGCCGTTCTGATTTTGATAGTCTTGCCAGCTACGTAAAGTATGTTCTTTTAAATAACTGGCGATTTTTGCTTCATGTTGTGGATAGTCACTGTAGTAAAGGCTATAAACAAGCTTTTCGGCCTGTAAAAAAGAAATCAATCGATCAGCTGTCTTTTGGGCTTTATTGCCGCCGGCTGTCGGATTGATAATTAAATGGTAATGGATATTCATATAGTTAAACTCCTGAACATTCTATTCATGAGTTTATTATAACATGAGAAGAAAAAGAGTACACAAAAATAGGATCCGATGAGTTTGGTGGTTCGAGAAAGTACTTTGCAGTTACTAAAATCGTTAATTACTTGAACTTTTCATGCTAAAGTAAACAGCCATGAATTTCTTGGGAAAACTATCTAGTAACAATTTTCGTTACTTTTTAAAAATGTACCCAAGCGTCCAAATAACTTTTTTCCTTGGTGTAAAATCAAGGTTCGAATGTCCACTTTAATTTTACAGCTTTGCTCATCGGATCCCTATTCAGTTAGTAAGGAGTAACTCAAATTCCCACATCCTTTTCGTTTATTCAAGATCACAACAATTCTTTTCCTGCAGCACCTTTTTCGGCTGCTTTACTGGGAATTCTTATGTCTCCTTACACTTATTTTATACCATATTTTACAGCTTATTGCAAGCGTTTTCTAGCAAAAAAGTACTTTTTAGTTGAAAAAAGTTACTTTTTAGCGGAAATTTTGTTATAATCTCTTTACAAAGGAGAATTATAATGAAATATTATCATTTGATTTACTTTTCTGTGGGCGTGTTATTAATTCAGTTTTTTATTCAGAAGGTTTTTCATTTTAACCTGCCGCTATTAGTATATAAATTATTTTTTTTCTGTCAG
>DATGVB010000078.1:0-10567 GCA_035300805.1 Tetragenococcus sp.
ACATTGGTCATGCCACCATATAAAGGACAATCACTGTCAAATAAGTCTTGCGTCTCTTTGCTGGTCAAACTGATTTTATAACCTGCCAGTTTTTCGCCGGCTTGTTCTTTTAAGGCTAACACCTCATCTTGAACCTTATAAGCCGTGTCAACATCATGTACATCTAGTTCTCCTTTTACCAAAGGTTTGTTTTCTTTGTATGCTTGGTATAGTTGCTCAGTCGCCGTCATACGATCATCCTCCTATTGATTTACTTTCTTCATTGTATCTTCATAACGTGCTTTGATATATTGAGCCGATTGCTGTAATTTTTCTTTTTCTTCTTCCGTTAGATTCAATTGACATTTCTCAACGATCCCATCCTTGCCAACAACTGCTGGATAAGATAAATAAGTGCCATATTCTTCACGATAGTTAGATACTGGTAATTCTGCTCTGGCATCGCTCATCACGATCGTTGCCAAGCGAGTTGCCGCTGTAGCGATCCCATAGTTGGTATAATTTTTACCATGTAGCACTGTAAAACCACCCATCCGCGCAATTTCATTCATCCCTGCAAAATCAACATCACGGTCTTTGGCCAGTTCAGTAATTGAGTTGCCTAATACCGAAACAGTCGACCAGGCGGTAAACTGCGAGTTACCGTGTTCACCTAAGTTATAACCGCCCACAGACCGTGGATCCACCGCAAAGGTCTTAGCAACGGCTCGTTTCATCCGCGCTGAATCAAGCAATGTTCCTGTCCCCATTACCTGATTTTTAGGTAAGCCAGTGAATGTCTGATACATATATGTAATCACGTCACAGGGATTGGTAATATCGATCAAAACGCCGTTAAAACCTGATTCTTTGATTTTTTTTGCTACCGTAACGACTTGCTGGCTGGTAAAGGGGAGTTCAATAAAACGATCCTCAGCAGCTCCGGGCGCCTGCAGCAACTTGATATTGCCGATAGCTGAAATAATCACATCAGCATCTTTTAATGCAGAGTAATCATTGACCGTAATATTAACATGTGATACTGCATTGGCCATAGCATCTTCAAAATCCAAGGCATCGGCTTTGACCTTTGCTTCATTGCTATCGATCAAGATCAATTCATCTGTCAGACCTTTGGCAATAATATCGTGTGCAACTGTTGATCCGACATTGCCCATGCCGATCACACCCATTTTTCGTGACATTTTTCTTCCTCCTAAAAGTTATATTAACGGGGAAGACTTCTCGATCTCCCCCACCAATTTTTTATAATTTAACTGCTTTTACCCAACCTTCAGTATCCGGACGATCGCCTAATTGAATCCCTAATAACTCATCGTAAAGTTCACGCGTTTTCGGACCTACTGTCTGTCCATCGCCGATCACATGTTTTTCACCGCGATAAGTCAAAGAAGCCACTGGTGAAATAACTGCGGCAGTTCCCATGGCACCGGCTTCAGCAAACTTGTCTACATCAGTAAAAGGAATCTGTGTTTCTTTTGGCTGCAAACCTTGCTTTTGAGCTAAAGTCAACAGTGATTTTTTCGTGATCGAAGGCAAAATAGAATCTGACTTGGGTGTTATAAACTGTCCTTCTGGCGTAATACCATAAAAGTTCGCTCCGCCAAATTCATCCACATACTTATGCTCTTTAGGATCTAAGAACAGACAATCAGCAAAACCATTTTCATGTGCTTCAACTGAGGAGTATAAACTTGCTGCGTAATTACCGGCAGTTTTGACTTGACCCGTTCCCGCAAGAGCAGCCCGGTCTAAATCACTGACCATGTAATCAGAAGGAGTCAAGCCTTTGATATAAGCACCAACAGGGGTTGCAAAAATACGAAATTCAAATTCTCTGGCCGCCCCAACACCGACCATAGGTTCCGTTCCGATCATAAAAGGACGCAGATATAAAGACGCCCCCGATTCATAAGGCGGGATAAATTCTTGGTTGGCGCGAACAACTTCTTCTACCGCCGCAACAAACTGATCCTCGGGATAAGCAGGCATTTTCATTCGATTGGCTGAATTAGCCATTCTTTGTGCATTCATCTCAGGACGGAAAAGATTGACGCCGCCATCTTTTCTACGATAGGCTTTTAAACCTTCAAATACTTCTTGACCATAGTGCAGATCTTGAGCTGCTTCAGATAATACCAAGGTCGAATCGGTTGTCAATTCGCCCTTTTGCCATTGACCTTCTCGATAGATTGCTTTATAGCGATAAGGAAGATCACGATACTCAAAACCTAAATTATTCCAGTCCAAATCTTCTACTTTTTGTTTTACCATTATATATTCCCCCCGAATCTATTTAACAACGAAAAAAAGCCCTATAAAGCAGTGCTTTATAGGGTGTCTCCACGGTACCACCTATTTTTACTTTAATAATAAGTTAAAGTCTCTACATACATTTTTTATATGTGTCCCCTTTAATGACGGGCAGCCAGCAGTTAATGCCACTCAGAGATGATCAGCTTAAAAGCTGCATTGATTTCTTACACCAAATGAAATCTCTCTTTAAATGCAAAATCTTTCAACAGTTCTCTTCTATGTGTTTGCCATGTTCGTTATTTACTGAATAATCTAACTCTTTCAGCCGATGAAGTCAAGCTATTTTTCTAAAAATTTTAACTATTCTGAGTAATCGTTCGAAAGTAGACAAACTACTAGCCTTTTTCAAAGCAATTAACGGCCATATTTGGTTTTATGGCCGTCTTTTTTTAATTAGAAGTTGGTACTTATGATTATTTTTAAAGCCAGTTTTGACATTCATTATAAAATTTTTGACCAAAATAAGTCAGTAATCCCTCTCTATAGTTCCAGTTCAGATCAGCTTGTCTTAAAACAGGCTGAATCCATTGATTAGTGGGCAGAAGCTTTAATAAATGATGACGGGAAAATTGTGAAAACAGTAAATTTCTACCAAACAACAGTGCTAATTTTTGTTGAAAAGTCTGATTGGTAACAGGTATTTTGAGCTTGTTTACATTGTTTCGTTGAGTTAAAAACAAGTCAGCCAGCATAAAATCTGTCTGCAGGTCCAGTGGTTGTGCTTTAAAAGCTAAAAAAGTGGCTGCTTTTAAATGAATTGCAAAAACCAGACCTTTTTGCTGCAGCTCATATAGCAAACGTAGTACAGTCAGCTCCTCCATTGTCCAAACATAAGTATAAGTAATGAGTCTGCTGGAAGAAAATTCCAACTTGATCTGTTTTGCAACATTTAATAAATCAAGTGGGTTACCCAAATCAAGGGTCAGCTGTTGCGCATGAAGCAGCCAGATTGGATGATCGGCCAGCCGCAAAGTCAGCCAGCATTCTTGCTGATTATTCTTTAAAAGAACATAGATACTGCGATCCTTTTTTGCAAGATTAGACGCAACCTTCTTCCAGTCGACAGGGATTGCTTGATAAATCAGCTTAGCTAATTGTTCTTGCTGCAATCTTCTTATTTTTATCTGATCCAATTAATACAACTCCACTTCATGAGCAGGCTAGTTTTTTAGTTAATCTCTACTTGAGCAAATTCATCTACTGCATCGCCTACGATCATTTCTGCATTAGCGGGAAGCTGGATCCTCTGACGATTGACTGCTAGCATTTTAGCATCAGCGCTGGCATACTGAATCAGACCGGCAAAGGGATACACCACAAAAGAAGTTCCTACTACTACGATCAAATCAGCTTGACTAATGGCTGCAACTGCACGTTCAATTTTATTACTGTCAATTGCTTCTTCGTACAAGACAATATCTGTCCTTAAAACACCGCCGCAATTATGGTGATGCATACTATGCTGGTATTCATCCAAAGAAGCAGTTTTACCACATTTTGTACAGTAGATATGATAAATATTCCCATGAAATTCGACCAGCCGCTTAGGATCCGTTCCTGCTTTCAAATGCAGTCCATCAACATTTTGGGTGATGATATCTGATCTGCTGCTTTGAGTCAAAGCAGCCATCTTTTCATGGATCACATTCGGCTGAGCCGCTGGATAGATCATATTATGAGTGATAAACTCATATTGTTTTTCGGGTTCATTCAGCAGACAAGTCTGACTTAGTAAATATTCCGGTGCATCACCACTTGCATACAAACCGTTTTTTGAGCGGTAATCAGGGATTCCTGAAGCCGTTGAAACTCCAGCTCCGGTCAAAAATACAATTTTTTTTGCTTCTTTTAACGCTTGATTTAATTTCGTCATTTTTTCCTCCTCGTAAAAAAGCACACAAGAGTGGCCACTCTTGTGTGCTTTTGATCAGTGTTTCATAAAACCTGCTTCGCCGACGCCCTGATCAGACTCCTTGACTGCTTTGCGCAAAGCTTTCCACGATAAAGTGGCACACTTGACGCGGGCAGGAAACTTGGTCACACCACTTAAAATTTCAGCGTCGCCTAATTTATCGACATCAGGAACATCTTCTCCTTGAACCATCAAGGAAAAATCATCTGCCATTTTTAATGCTTCATCTACTGTCTTGCCTTTTACGGCATCTGTCATCATTGAAGCACTGGCAGTTGAAATCGAACAGCCATGGCCCGAAAAAGCGATATCTTTGATAACGTCCCCTTCAGTTTTTACCTCTAGATGAATAACATCGCCACAAGTTGGATTATTCATCTCGATATGGTAACTTGAATCATCCAGCGTCCCGTTATTATGAGGATGAGTCGAATGATCTAAAATCACTTGACGATATAAATTTTCTAATTTAGAAAGTCCCATTATTGAAAAACTCCTTTGTTGCTTTGATTGCTTCAACCAAACGATCGGCATCTTCTTTGGTGTTATAAAAATAAAAACTGGCTCTGGTCGTGGCAGAAACATCTAAATAAGAAAGTAATGGTTGCGCGCAATGATGGCCAGCACGCACAGCAACCCCTTCCATATCTAAAGCCGTAGCCACATCATGAGGATGTAAGTTGTCTAAGTTAAAGGCGATCACACCTGTATGTTTTTGCGGATCTTGAGGTCCATAGATCTTTAATCCCTCAATAGCTTGTAATTTAGGTAAGACATAGCTGACTAAATCAGCTTCATGCTGATGGACCTCGTCAAGACCAATTTGATTTAAATAATCAATGGCTGCGCCAAAACCGATCCCGCCAGCAATATTAGGCGTCCCTGCTTCAAATTTCCATGGTAATTCTGTCCAGGTACTATCAAAAGCATGGACAAAATCGATCATTTCACCACCAAATTCAACCGGCTCCATTTTTTCTAACCACTGACGTTTGCCGTATAAGGCGCCAATTCCCGTAGGTCCGCACATTTTATGAGCCGAAAGAGCATAAAAATCAACATCCAAGGCTTGTACATCCACTGGCATATGCGGAGCTGCCTGAGCTCCGTCTGCCACTAAGACAGCTCCATGCTGATGAGCTATTTGAGCTAATTCTTTAATTGGATTAATCACACCCAGAACATTCGAAGCGTGGGCTACTGAGACGATCGCGGTCTGATCGGTAATTTGCTTTTTAGCATCGTCCATATCCAGCATTCCTTCATCATTTAAAGAAATGTATTTCAAAACGGCTTTTTTGCGTTTAGCTAATTGTTGCCAAGGTACCACATTGGAGTGGTGTTCCATGACGGTAATTACGATCTCATCGCCAGCTTTGACAAAAGCATCGCCGTAACTACGAGCTACCCAATTCAAAGAGGTGGTTGTCCCACGTGTAAAAAGTACTTCAGCTGTCTCTTTGGCATTAAGCAGTTGGCGTACTTTTTCACGAGAAGCTTCATAGCTTTTTGTGGCACGTTCAGCTAAAGTATGCACACCACGATGAACATTGGCATTGTCGCGATGATAATAATCTTCTATTCTTTGCAAGACTGCTTCTGGTTTTTGTGAAGTAGCCGCATTATCCAGATAAACCAGCTCTTCGTCATTAACGATTTGATCTAAAATCGGAAAATCTTTACGTATCTTTTTTGCATCTATCATCCATTTAACTTCCCTTCGATGACCTCAATCAACTCATCTTGGACAGCTTTGACCGGTATTTCAGTTAAAACAGTACCTAAGAAACCACGAATTACTAGACGTTCAGCTACTTTTCTACTTAGACCGCGGCTCATCAAATAATACATTTCATCTGGATCCACTCGCCCGACACTGGCAGCGTGACCGGCAGTAACATCATTTTCGTCAATCAGCAAAATCGGATTGGCATCCCCGCGGGCTTCATCAGAAAGCATCAAGACCCGACTTTCTTGTTGAGCATCTGCCCCCTTGGCTCCGTGAAGAATATGACCGATCCCATTGAAAGTCAAAGTACCCTTTTCACGAATAACTCCATGTTGTAGAATGTGTCCGATCGAATAAGGGGCTTTATTGGTTACTCGAGTATCAATTGCTTGAACTTGTTTTCCGGAACTGATTGCCACGGCTTTGACCTCTGCATGAGAACCTTGTCCCTCTAGATCAGAATCAAAATCAGCGACCACATTTCCTTTATTCATTACTCCTAAAGCCCAGTCGACTGATGCATCGCGCATCAAGTAACCACGGCGATTGATGTAACAAGTAGTATTTTTACCCATTTGGTCGATCGCCGTAAATTTCACTTTAGCACCATTTTTGGCAATGACTTCTACCACAATATTGACCGAAACATTTTTAGCGGTCTCTCCTTCAGACAAGAAACGTTCTAAATAGTTGAATTCACTATTTTCTTCTGCAACCACTAAAATATGTTTATAATAATGAGCAGCTAAATCGCCATTATGACGAAAAATTGCTTCAAAAGGCTGGTCAACAACCACATTTTCAGGTACATATAAGAACAGTCCACCATTCATAAAAGCAGCATGAGCAGCTGTTAATTTATCTTCATCCATTTTTACCGCTTTGGTCATATAGTATTCTTGGACCAATTCAGGATGCTCTTTGACAGCAGTGAAAATATCAGTAAAAATTACCCCCTGATCGATTAGATCTTGTGGCAAATATTCATAAGGTGCATAACCATCTTGTTGGACTAAGACAGGAGCATCGTCAGTTTTGTCAAAATCCGCTACTGAGAAATCTTCAGCTGGAGCTGTCAAACTATTTTCATCAATATCAAAAAGGGGCCAGCGGTTGTACTTTACTCTTTCGATATAAGGAACTTCTAGATTTTCTGCTTTTTCTATAGCATCCTGACGCAACTTTTTCATCCAGATTGCTTCTTCTTTGTGAGTAGAAAAATTGTTTACAGCGTCAAGATAATCAGTTAAATGTTTTTTCATGTCTACTTGACCTCCTTACAATTTTTCCTCATAGTTAATACCTAATTCTTGGCTGATCCCAGCATAGCCTTCATTTTCTAGACGCTTAGCCAGCTCTGCATCACCAGTCAAGACGATTTTACCTTCCATCATGATATGAACCACATCTGGTGTAATATAATTTAATAGCCGTTGGTAGTGCGTAATGATCAAAGCACCGAAATCATCGCCGCGCATAGCATTTACCCCTTTAGAAACTACTTTCAAGGCATCAATATCAAGGCCTGAATCAATTTCATCTAAAATGGCAAATTTAGGTTCTAAAACTAATAACTGTAAAATTTCATTACGTTTTTTCTCACCACCGGAAAATCCTTCGTTCAAGTAACGTTCTGCCATTTCTTCGGGCATATTTAGTAATTCCATTTTTTTATCTAATTTTTTTAGAAATTGCATCACTGGAATTTGATCATCTTCAGCCCGTTTGGTATTTACAGCTGCCCGCATGAATTCAGCGTTACTGATTCCGGGGATTTCAGCTGGATATTGCATTCCTAAAAACAAGCCTAAGCGAGCCCGTTCATCCACATCTAGATCTAAAACGTTTTTACCATCAAACAAAATCTCGCCTTCTGTGACTTCATAGTTCGGGTCCCCCATGATTGCTGCAGACAAAGTGGATTTTCCTGTTCCATTAGGTCCCATAATGGCATGAATTTCACCAGTTTTGATGGTAAGATCAACGCCCTTTAAAATCTCTTTATCTTCAATGGCTACATGTAGATTTTTTATTTCTAAAACTGACATTTTGTTCCCTCCAAAATTCTTTTGTATTCTCATTCATTGTAGAACAATTGAGAATGAAGTTCAAATGCTAAGACCTAAAAAAGTTTGTTTTTAGATAATTTATTTTAATAAATGAGTAAATTATTTAGAAAAATTTTTATTTTTTGTTATACTGAAAAAAAGGAGGCGTTTGCAATGAGATATCATCTAGAACCCATCAATCAAAATAACTGGCGCAAAATCATCCAGTTGACTGTAGCTGACAGACAAAAAGATCTGATCGAAAACAACGCAGAATCTTTATTAGAAGCAGCTTATGACACAAGTTACAAATGGTCACCCATTGCCTTATATGTAGATAACAACTTAGTCGGCTTTGCGATGATCGGTGCACAAAACAGTCAGCAAAAAACGATTCTCTTTGATCGCTTTATGATCGATGAACGCCAACAAAAACAAGGATATGGTCATGCCTTATTCCAAGCCGTCTTGACCTATATAGAAGACCGATTTAAAGTAGAAAAAATCTATCTGCGTGTTCATCATAAAAATGAACAGGCTATCCCTTTTTATCAATCTTTCCGTTTTGAGCTGACCGGTGAAAAAGATCCGGCAACGGCTAAAAAATTAATGGTTCGTAATATCTCGCATTAAAATTAAAACAGCTGTTCCCATGATTTTAGTGGACCAGCTGTTTTTTTACTTAGTAGACTAAACTTTTTTTATAAATTGATGATGACATTTAGAACAAGTGATTTTGATCTTGCCTTTTCCTTTAGGCGCTCTGAGTTGTTGTTTACACTCGGGACATTTAAAATAGGTATACGTTTTACGATTTTGAAAAGCTTCTTTTTTATTTTTAAAGAAGCATTTAACTTTATTCTGGATTTTTACATATTTTTGATTTTCGTTTGAGCGCACATAAATTCTTTTAGAAAAGAAACGATAGTAAACGATAATCAGCAAAACCAAAGGTAACAGCCTAATTAGCGGAATAGGCTTGATGGCTGTAAGTACAAATAAGACTGCCGTTAAGAGCAACAGCATTTTACTTAATGAATCAAAAACGCCATACCTGCCCCGCATAAATTGAATAATTCTATTCTGCCATTTTGATTGCATCCGAACTCTCCTCATCTGTTTTCATCTATCGTAACACCTCTATATAATAAAAACAATTGCGTGCACAAAGCATCACAAACTTTTCATAGAAAAAACATGAATCCCTTTAACTGATTGCAATATTGATATTGCCTATTTTTAAGATAATATAAGTAATTTTATTGTAACTCCGTTGTTTATTAGTATAATGTACGTACTTTAATCAAAACTGCGATCGTTTTTCAATATACAAATAAAAGAGGAAAGGAACTCCTTCACAGCAGTTTCCCTTTCCTCTTAAAAAGATTCACTTATTTCTTATCTTGTCTGGGACGTTTATGAAATTCTTTTTTAGGTCTTTTATGTTCGTCATGTTCGTCTTTTTTATCATCTTTTAGCAATGCTTTACGTGATAGATTGATGCGTCCTTGTCTGTCGATCTCGGTGACTTTTACTAAGACTTCATCGCCAAGCTTAACAACATCTTCAACCTTGTTCACTCGTTCATTGGCAAGTTGAGAAATATGGACCAGGCCGTCTTTACCTTTGGCGATATTGACAAAGGCCCCGAATTTTTCGATCCGTACAACTTTCCCCAGATAAACTTCTCCTGCTTTGATGACTTTTGTTAAATCACGGATGATCTTAATGGCTTTTTGAATCATATCCGCATCTGAAGAAGCAATCGAAACTTTGCCCTCTTGATCAATATCGATCTTAACGCCGGTTTCATCAATAATTCCATTAATGGTATCGCCGCCTTTGCCGATAACTTCTTTGATCTTGTCAGGATCAATTTGGATCATTTCAATTTTCGGTGCATAAGGACTTAACTGTTCTCTTGGCTTATCAAGCGTTGCAGTCAATTGAGCTAAAATCTGCATCCGCGCTTGTTTAGCTTGAGCTAAAGCTTCTCGTAAGATTTGTTCGGTGATTCCTTGGATTTTAATATCCATTTGTAAAGCGGTAATTCCAGCTTTCGTTCCGGCAACTTTAAAATCCATATCGCCTAAATGGTCTTCCATCCCTTGGATATCCGTTAAAATAGTATAATTTTCTCCATCAGAAACAAGGCCCATTGCGATTCCAGCTACGGGAGCTTTAATGGGTACACCAGCATCCATTAAAGCTAAAGTCCCGGCACAGATACTCGCTTGAGAAGAAGAACCATTTGATTCCAGTACTTCAGCGACTAAACGGATCGTATAAGGGAAATCTTCTTCATCTGGAATGACTTGAGACAAGGCCCGTTCACCTAAGGCTCCATGACCAATCTCGCGACGACCGGGCGAGCCGGCCCGCCCAGTTGAACCTACACAAAACTGCGGGAAATTATAATGGTGGATGAAACGTTTGGAATCTTCCACTCCTAGACCATCGATGATCTGATGGTCGCCCAAAGGTGCCAAAGTACAAGCAGACAACGCCTGTGTTTGTCCGCGCGTAAATAAGCCTGAACCATGGACACGCGGCAAAAGGCCT
>DATGVB010000079.1:0-3477 GCA_035300805.1 Tetragenococcus sp.
AGGCCTAAATTTTGTTCTGCAAAAGTAGCAGCTAAGATCACATCTAGCTGCAATTGACTAGCATCCAAAGCTCTTAATCCGGCAAACAAACCCTTAGTAGCAGCTTCAACACTATCATCCGAGTAAGAATAAACGGCTGCCGTATCAAATCGCATCCGATCACAAGTGGTGGGTCCGGCTAAAATTCCTGCACGAATATTATTTTCTTTGATCCAGGTAAGAGCTGCTGCCCAGTCATTTTGTTTTACCATCAGTACCTTAGTATTCGGTGAATAATGTTTATACTTCATCCCAGGGGCTTTAGGTGTTTCTGATTCTTTTAATAAGTGTCGATCATAAACTACCTCAATATCCAGATCTTTTTTTATTCGTTCCTTAGTAATAGCCCCCGGACGTAAGATCATAGGAGTTTGATCAGCTTTACTAATATCTAAAACAGTTGATTCAACACCAATTTTAGTGGAACCGTCATCTAAAATTCCTTCGATTTTTCCATTTAAATCATGAAAAACATGCTCGTAGGAAGTAGGACTAGGTTTTCCCGAGGTATTCGCACTAGGACCTACTGCTGGAACCCCCGCTTTTTTTAATAACGCTAGCGTGGCTTCATTATCTGGCATACGAAATGATACTGTTGATAAACCTGCTGATACTTCTGGTGCAAAGACACCTTTTTTTACCTTACAGATCAGTGTTAAAGGACCTGGCCAATAATTATCAACTAAGCTTTGCGCTAGAGGATGTAAGTCAATGACATACTTTTTGATTTCTTCGAAGCTAGTTACATGAATAATTAACGGATTATCACTCGGACGACCCTTTACTTCAAAAACTCTTTTAACTGCACTCGAAGCAAAGGCATTCGCGCCTAAACCGTAGACTGTTTCTGTAGGAAAAGCCACCAGTCCATTCATCCTTAGTACTTTTGCTGCCTCATCTAATTCTGCAATCGTCCATCTTTTTGTATTCACAGTTTATCCACAGCCTTTCATTATATTTTTATTAAGTTATCAACACTTTTGTAGCTTTTATCCACAGTTTGTGGATAATTCTTTTGTCAAGTGTGGATTTCTTTGTTAATATCTAATTTACTTCTCTAAACTTTAGTTTTATCCATTTTTTTATTAAAAAACAAACGAAAATTATTTTTTATCCACAAAATTGTGGATAACTAATGAACAAATAAGAAACGATCTTTACCGGCCATGTCTTTTCTGATTTCAACTTTTTTGTCTGGAAAGTTTAGCTGATAAATTTCCTTCACTGCTTTTTTTTGCTGGTAACCCATCTCCATAAATATTTTCCCCTTACCATTTAATTTATCTTTTGCTTCTTGTGCCAATTTCTGATAGATGGCTAAACCATCATGTTCTGCAAACAATGCAACTTCGGGTTCATACTTACGTACACTTGGATCCATTTTATTCCACTCTCTCGAACTGATATAAGGCGGATTAGAAATTAATAAATCAATTTTATAATGAATGGGCTCCAAGGTATTACCTAGGTAAAAATCAATCTGTGTCTGTGCAGCTAAAGCATTTTTTTTAGCCACTGATAATGCTTTGGCAGAAATGTCCACAGCTGACAATTGCCAGTCAGGTCGTTGCTGCTTCAAAGTAATAGCAATTACTCCTGTCCCGGTACCCACATCTACCACCTTTAATGGCTGGTCTTTTTGCATTATTGTTTCTTGCAAACAACAAGCTACCAGCTCTTCTGTCTCAGGTCTAGGAATTAACGTCGCTTCAGTCACTTGAAATCTCTGACCATAGAACTCTTCAAAACCAGTAATATACTGCGGTGGATAGTCTTTTAACAAGAACTTGAGGTCAAGTGTGATCTGTTCTTGTTCTTGATTCGATATTTCCTGATCCATATTGATTAACCATTGCGTCTGAGTCCAGTCTTTTCTAGCCAGAAAAACATAAAGTATCGCATGACTTTCTTTTCCATGTTTTTCTAAAAAAGAAGAAGCCCATGAAAGGACTTCCCGATAAGTTTTTTTACTCATTTTGCATCTCTTCCAATTTAGAAGTTTGGTCATATAAAATTAAAGCATCGATAATTTCATCTAAATCTCCGCCTAGAATTTTATCTAAGCGTTGAATGGTCAAACCGATTCGATGGTCAGTCACTCGATTTTGCGGAAAGTTATACGTTCGGATCCGCTCAGAGCGATCTCCAGTTCCCACTGCTGATTTACGATTGGCATCATACTTACTTTGGGCCTCTTGTTGAATTTTATCATAGACACGTGCACGCAAAACTTTCATGGCTTTTTCCCGGTTTTTAATTTGTGAACGTTCGTCTTGCATAGCAACAACGATCCCTGTAGGTAAATGCGTTAGCCGAACAGCGGATGCAGTCTTATTAACATGTTGTCCGCCCGCACCTGAAGCATGATAAATATCTGTTTTTATATCTTTATCTTCAATTTCTAATTCCACTTCTTCCGCCTCTGGCATGACAACTACTGTCGCTGTAGAGGTGTGAACTCGTCCTTGAGACTCTGTTTCAGGTACTCGCTGTACTCTATGAGCTCCACTTTCATATTTTAATTTTGAATATACTTTGTCTCCTGTGATCATCATGATCACTTCTTTATAACCACCGATGCCTGTAATATTAGCATCCATCACTTCAAGTTTCCAACCTTGTGATTCGGCGTAGTGCTGGTACATATTAAATAAATCACCCGCAAACAATGCTGCTTCATCGCCGCCTGCTGCTCCTCTGATTTCCATAATAATATTTTTATTATCATTAGGATCTTTAGGTAGTAACAACAACTTGATTTTTGCTTCTAGTTCTTCTTTTTTTTCTTTTAGTTCACTTAATTCTTCTCTAGCCAGCTCGACAACTTCCTGATCTTGTTCATTCAGCAGTTCTTCATCTTCCTGAATGCCTTTTTCTACTTTCTTATATTCTCGATAAACTTCTACCGTTTCTCGCAGATCTGCCTCTTCTTTAGATAAATTCATAAAACGATGAGTGTCCGCAATCACTTCTGGATCACTCATTAATTCTCCTAATTCCAAATAACGGTCTTCTATTTTTTGTAATTGATCGTAATACACCAAACATTCTCCTTTTATTTTAATTCTGGGTGAAAATAATGATGACGACAAACCGGATAATAAGCCTCATTGCCACCAATCTGAACTTGCTGACCTTTATAAACAGGCTGTCCATCTACAAAATGCAGATTCATAATAGCCTTTTTATGGCAAAACCAACAGATTGTCTTCATCTCTTCTATTTTATCTGCATATAATAATAAATACTTAGAGCCTTCAAAAAGTTCATTACGAAAATCATTTTTTAGACCAAATGCCATAACAGGAATATGTAGTTCATCTACCACCTGAGTAAGTTCCAGGACATGGTGCTTTTGTAGAAATTGTGATTCATCAATCAAAACACAAGCTGGAGTAAATTCTAATTTTAAAATAAGTTCATAAACATTGGTATCCG
>DATGVB010000080.1:0-3210 GCA_035300805.1 Tetragenococcus sp.
TCTTTAGGAGCAACGGAAATAACAAAAATGATTGAAGAAGACCATGAAGCCGAAGCCGTGTGTTCTTTTTGCGGGAATAAATACCACTATACAAAAGAGGATTTAGAAGAATTAAAAAAAGAAGCGCTTGAGGAATCCGGCAAATGATACCAGAATGGAAAATCGGTGAACTTAAAATTAAGAGTCGAGTGGTCGTTGCTCCGATGGCTGGCGTTAGTAATCCTGCTTTTCGTAAAATTGCAAAAAAAGCCGGAGCCGGACTGCTGGTGAGTGAAATGGTCAGTGATCAAGGTATTCATTTTCGTAATAAAAAAACTTTAGCCATGCTTCATATTGATCAAGAGGAACATCCGATCAGTGTACAAATTTTTGGCGGTAGTAAAGCGGGTCTGCTTGAAGCCGCCCAATTTGTGGCAGCCAATACCCAGGCAGATATCATTGATCTTAATCTGGGTTGTCCAGTCAATAAGATTGTTAAATCTCAAGCTGGAGCTAAGTGGTTATTGGATCCTGATAAGCTTTATGAAATGGTGCAGGCAATCAGTTCAAGTGTAGCACTGCCAGTAACAGTGAAGATGCGAACGGGTTGGGATGAAAAACATATTTTGGCGCTGGAAAATGCCCGGGCCGCCCAGGCAGGTGGGGCAAAAGCGATAGCGATGCATGGCAGAACACGAGCGCAAATGTATAAAGGCAAGGCCGACTGGAGTATCTTAAAACAGGTGAAACAAAATATTTCTGTTCCTTTTATTGGCAACGGTGATATACGTACAGCAGAAGATGCCAAGTATATGCTTGAAGAAATCGGTTGTGATGCAGTAATGATCGGACGGGCGGTATTGGGTGATCCCTGGCTGATCAAACGTATTAACCATTATTTAAAGACAGGGGAATTAATTGCCGAACCTAGCACAAGAGAAAAAATAGCAATGGCTCAAGAACACTTGGTTAATTTAGTTGAATTAAAAGGTGAAAAAGTCGCTTGTCAGGAATTTCGTACCCATTTGCCTTACTATTTAAAAGGTATTTCCGGAGCAGCTAAAATAAAGGTAGCAGTTAATCAGGCAGAGCATTATCAAACAATTGAGCATTTGTTAACCGAGTTTCTAGCAAGCTCTTAAAAATCAAGTAATTAATTGATAAATTCGTGCAAAATTTCAAGTCGCAGTACTTTTCGACTTGCTTTTTTGGTTTATCATTGGCATTATAAAAAGGAGACGTATCATAAGAACGGAGGAAAGTTTGTGACAGGAGAACGACAAGGACAAGAAGAATTAAATGATCAAATGTTGGTTCGGCGTCAAAAAATGGATGATTTACAAAAAGAAGGTATTGATCCATTTGGTCATCGTTTTGAACGTAGCCATGACTCGCAAGAATTGCATCAAACATTTGATGCATTGACCAAAGAAGAGATCAGTGAAAAAGATGTCAAAGCTAAGATTGCAGGTCGGATGGTCTCTAAAAGGGGAAAAGGCAAGGTTGGTTTTGCCCACTTACAAGATCGTCAAGGACAAATTCAAATTTATGTCCGTAAAGATGAAGTTGGGGAAGAAAACTATACCTTATTTAAACATGGAGATCTGGGGGACTTTTTCGGGGTAGAAGGAGAAGTCATGAAGAATAATACAGGTGAAGTTTCTGTGAAAGCGACTAAGCTGACAGTACTGTCCAAAGCTTTACGCCCGCTACCAGAAAAGTATCATGGACTGACAAATGTTGAACAGCGTTATCGCCAACGTTATTTAGATTTGATCAGTAATCGCGAAAGCTTTGAGCGCTTTACCAAACGTAGTCAGATCATCAGTGAAATTCGTCGCTTCTTAGATGGGAAAGGTTATTTAGAAGTCGAAACTCCTGTTTTACATAATCAGGCAGGCGGAGCCAGTGCTCGTCCGTTTATTACTCATCACAACGCTTTGAATATGGATCTGTATTTGCGCATTGCTTTGGAATTGCATTTGAAGCGCCTGATTGTAGGCGGTATGGAGAAAGTCTATGAAATTGGTCGTGTTTTCCGCAATGAAGGAATCGACACGACTCATAATCCGGAATTTACGATGTTAGAGTGCTATACTGCTTATGCTGATTTTAAGGATGTCATGGACTTGACAGAAGGTATTTTTCACGCAGTTGCCCAAAGTATTATGGGTACATCTCAGTTGAGCTATGATGGCAAACTAGTAGATTTGTCCGGTAGTTTTGAGAGGATCCATATGGTGGATGCAATCAAACAGTATACGGGTATTGATTTCTGGCAAGAAATGACATTGGAAGAAGCGAGAAAACTAGCTAAAGAGCATCAGGTGGAAATTACTGCAGAGATGAGTGTAGGCCATATTATTAATGAATTTTTCGAAAAGTTTGTGGAAGATAAATTACAGGTTCCTACTTTTGTTTATGGTCATCCAGTAGAAGTTTCTCCTTTGGCCAAAAAAAATAGCGCAGATCCGCGGTTTACAGATCGGTTTGAACTATTTATCATCGGCCATGAGTTTGCGAATGCTTTTACTGAGCTGAATGATCCCATTGATCAGCGTGCACGTTTTGAAGAGCAAGAAAAAGAACGTGCTGCTGGAAACGATGAAGCCCATGGTGTGGATGAAGATTTTCTGGAAGCTTTGGAATATGGCATGCCACCGACTGGAGGCTTAGGAATTGGTATTGATCGTTTGATCATGTTGTTTACTGATGCACAGTCAATCAGAGATGTATTGTTATTTCCTACAATGAGATAGCTTTATAAAAACTACGGATGATCAACCCGTAGTTTTTATTTTTTATAGCGGTAATAACGAACTTTTTCAGGTGGTGTGGTTTTGTTTATTCAGCAATGGAAAAAGATTGAAAAAAAGCTATTAAATCATTGACCGGTGGGCTTTTTCTTGCTATATTATTACTTGTGTTACGGCATTGTTAAAAAGTTTAAAAAAAGATTGACGTGACAACTTACATTTGATAGACTTATCAAGTTGCTAAAATGAAGTGATTTATTTAATAAAATCAGTTTTGTTTTAATTGTGGCTAAAAAATCTTTTATAAAAAAAAGCTTGACAATTTCATGTCCGTCTGATAAGATATAAAAGTTGCTACGGCGACTAAAAGTAGACCTTTGAAAACTGAACAAAGCAAGCAAACGAACCAATGTGTAGGGCGCTTCTATGAGAATAGAGGCAAACATACAAGCAAAGCGAAAGCTAGCAAGTCAAT
>DATGVB010000081.1:0-11829 GCA_035300805.1 Tetragenococcus sp.
TTTCATAAATTCGCCGATATAATAATCATTGGTGGCAACGACCGAGACAGCTTTCGCGGTATCAATACAACTTCCGCCCCCTAAAGCAAGGATCACTTCCCCGTGATTTTCTTTAAAAATTTTCAAAGCTTCTGCAACAAAAAGATCCGTGGGTTCGGTATTGGCACCTAAGTAATGAAAAGTGTGTAAACCAGCGTCAGTTAAAATTTGTGTGACTTGTTCCAGATAGCCCAGTTTTTCCATCATCTGATCACTGACGATAAAAACATTTTTCCCATAGGCCTGACAGATTTCGCCTAATTGTTGCAGCGAATCTTCCCCATAATAGATCTTTTGCGGTGTTTCAAAAATGTTCATCCTGAATTACCTCCAAATTTTTTGATTGTGTAATCTACACTTTACTATAAGCAAATGCCATGCCAGATTTAAAAAAGCCATTTCATCTATTTTTTATACCTATAGACGTTTATTTATAATACAAAAAATAGACAGATTGTCTATTTAAATGTACAATATATTTATCAGAAGAGGTGAAAACGTTGACAAATAAAAATATTAAACATCCAGAATATTTGCAAACTGAAAATACCGTCAATAAATGGATGACTGCAGATCCAGTCACCATTAATATTCATCAGACAATTAATGAAGCCATTGAAATCTTTACTAGCTATAATTTCTATGGTATTCCTGTTATCGATGATCAGAATTATCTACAAGGAATGATTACAAAAAGCTCGATTATGCAAGCTTTGTATGACAATCAGCCGACCCAAGCTCCCATCCAAGCGATTATTGAAACTTCCTTTGACTACGTCTTTCCCTTAGATCCGCTAGAAAAAGCCGTCAATATGCGCGAAGGCTGTCTGCCGGTCATTACAAGCGATGGCAAACTAAACGGTATCATCACTCGTACGGACTTACTTAAGGCTCGTTCAATTCAAGTAGATACGGTACAAACAACACTTTCAGCCATGACAGTTTTACAGCAAGTCTTAGACAGCACTTATGAAGGGGTCGTTATCGTTGACAATAATGGTATTATTACCGAGATCAATGAGGCTTACTGCCGACAGATCAACCGGAAAAAAGAAGATGTCATCCACCGGAACGTGGAAAAAGTGATTGATAATACACGTTTGCATTTGATCTGCAAGACAGGAAAAGAAGAGCGTAATCAACTACAAAGGATCAATGGACAAGATATGCTGGTCCACCGTATTCCCTTAACAGAAAACGGCAATATAGTAGGTGCTATTGGTTTATTAATTTACCGTAATGTTGACGAAATGTTTTCAATTACTAATCGTATCACTGAAAGCTTTCGCCATCCTAATTATGGTAAAAAAGCCAAAGAAAGTTTTTATTTGGATAAGATTATCGGCTCTTCGATTAAAACAAACTTTTTAAAAAAACAGATCGCTAAAATGGCTCCTTTGCCTTCCAATATTTTAATTACGGGAGCAAGTGGTACCGGCAAAGAACTTTGTGCCCAGACCATCCATCAGTTAAGTCAGGTAAGCCAAGGAAAATTTATTGCTATCAATTGTTCGGCCATCCCAGAAAACCTGTTAGAATCAGAATTATTCGGTTATGAAGAAGGCGCTTTTACAGGAGCTGCTAAAGGTGGAAAAAAAGGTAAATTTGAATTAGCAGAAGGTGGTACAATTTTCTTAGATGAAATTGGCGACATGCCCTTATATATGCAGGCAAAATTATTGCGTGTCCTTCAGGAAAGGACGATCGAACCTGTGGGGGCAGATTTTTCTAAAAATATAAATGTCCGTGTGATCGCTGCAACCAATCAAAATCTAGTAC
The DNA here is from genome assembly GCA_035300805.1 of Tetragenococcus sp. Taxonomy (GTDB): domain Bacteria; phylum Bacillota; class Bacilli; order Lactobacillales; family Enterococcaceae; genus Tetragenococcus. The sequence continues at coordinate 1,819 of DATGVB010000081.1, forward strand.
AAAAAATCGAACAGAAAAAATTCCGAGCTGATTTATTTTATCGTCTGAATGTACTATCAATCGAACTACCCACATTAAAAGAAAATAAAAAGGATATCCATGATTTACTTGATTATTATATTGAACACTTTGCCCAAAAATTTCAAAAAAAAGTCCCAGCTATCACTGCCGAGGCTTATCAGAATTTATTAAATTATTCTTTCCCGGGAAATGTCAGGGAATTAGCTAATCTCTGTGAAGCTTTAGTGGGACTTTGTGAAAATGAGGAAATTACTTTAGCTGACCTGCCCCAACGCATTATGATCAACACTAGACAAAGTACAAATAACCTGCAGCTAAAAACTGAACAGACTGAAAAAGAGATTATCCTTCAGACTTTAAAAGAATGTGCTGGCAACAAAACAAAATGTGCTCATTTGCTTAATATCCAACGTTCAACCTTATATAATAAATTAAAAAAATATAATGTGAAATATTAGAAAACACTTGAAACCCAAGTAATCAATCTTTGGAAAATGTTTGTTAGAAAATAACGAAATTGCATCAAAGCACTTCCAATCCGAGGAAAATGTTCAGCACTATCAAAAAAAGTCAATAACTCTAGCCGATAAATCCAGAGTAGAAAAATTAAAGCTAGTAGCGACAATAGTTTCCTAAAAAAAGACCTTGCACGAAAAATATTAAAAAACAACAAAATCCCAATTAAAATTGCAATCGTATACTCCATCAATGACAACACCTCCATTTAAAATAGTATGGATCAAGTAGACTAAAAAAACATCCGTCGTAAGATGGATGTTTTTTGAACAATAGCAAAAAAAGCGGATCTACTCATACTTCCTCTGACTTTGAGTAGATTAACGCCAGATCTACTCATACTTCTTCTGACTTTGAGTAGATTAACGCCAGATCTACTCATACTTCCTCTGACTTTGAGTAGATCAGAAAAAAAGGCGAAATCTGTGAACAGATTCCGCCTTTTTTTAATCTTTGCCATCTAAGATATTTAATCGTACCTTCTTTTTATCATTGGTTCTTACACTGTAAACAACGGTACGAATCGCTTTGGCAACTCTTCCTTGTTTACCAATGATACGCCCGATATCAACTGGCGCCACTGATAAATTATATTCAAAAAATTTATCTGACTCCTTTATTTCAAGTGCGATTTGATCAGGCTTTGTAACCAATGGACGAACGATCGTTAACACTAATTCGGTTAAGTCTGTCATAAATGGTCACCTTATTTCTTAGCGTTCTTTGCATCATGATGTTTTTTCATGATTCCTTCTTTTGAAAGAATATTACGAACAGTATCCGAAGGTTGTGCACCTTTAGATAACCAGTCTAAAGCAACATCTTCTTCAATTTTTACTTCACTTGGTTCTTTTAGGGGATTATAAGTTCCGATTTCTTGGATGAAACGTCCATCACGCGGAGAGCGAGAATCGGCAACTACAATACGATAGAAAGGGCGCTTTTTAGAACCCATACGTTTTAAGCGAATTTTTACTGACAATTATTCCACCTCCATTAATCTTAATCACAAAGAGTAGTTTAACAGTTTTTTCTTAGAGTGTAAAGAGTTTTTTCTTTACAGTTTAAAAAATCCGATAGTTTTTTCTCTATTCAAAATCTAAGCTTTTTATTTGAAAAATTTACTAACTATTAGTAAGATAATAATTGTAGTAAATAAAAACGTATTTTTAGGAGGAAATAAAAATGACAAAAAAAATTGGATTTATTGTCGGCAGTTTACGGAAAGACTCTTTTAATTTAAAAACAGCGAAGACTTTTGCAACTTTATTACCTGAAGGGTTTGAAGCAAAATTTATCGAAATTGGTGATCTTCCTCTTTATAATGAAGATTTAGATGTAGATGGAAAAATTCCCGCAAACTGGACACGCGTTAGAGAAGAATTAAAAGAAGTAGCTGGAGTCTTCTTCTTTACCCCTGAGTACAACCGTTCAATGCCTGCTTCAATCAAAAACGTTTTAGATGTTGGCTCGCGTCCTTACGGTCAAAGTGTCTGGGAAAATAAACCAGCACTTGTTGTTAGTGTCTCTCCAGGCGCTGTATCAGGCTTTGGTGCAAATCATGCTTTACGTCAAAGCTTAGTATTCTTGAATATGCCTGTTTTGCAACAACCTGAGGCATATATCGGCAATGTGATGAGCTTACTTAAAGAAGATGGAACGTTTATCGATGACACAAAGAATTTCTTCCAGTTAATTACTGATAAATATGTCGATTTATTTAATAAACTAACTAAATAATACAAATTCTGAACTAGATATGACTAGTTCAATCCAACAAACTATCATAACAACTGACCAATCTTTAGTTAAAGATTGGTCAGTTTTTTTATATTTATACTTTACATCCCTAACTGTATTATGTATATTAGTACACATAACATGCATTTAAAAAGATGTTACAGAAAAACAATCCTGACACTATCTTTCTGATCGAGGCTAGCCAATCTATTTTTCTCTAGTAAAAAATACTATTACCGATATTTTAGTGAAGCTGACTATTCAAGTTTTAATATTAATCATTTCAAAATAACTTTTATGAAGGGAGTCACCATGGTTAAAATCGACAAAACAAGCAGTCGACCCTATTACGAACAATTGGTACTTAGCATCAAAGAAGATATTCTCAATGGCATCATTACTAGCGGTGAAAAAATCCCCTCGGTACGTGAAATGGCAAAAGAACTTTTGATGAACCCTAACACTGTAAGTAAAGCTTATAAAGTTCTAGAAGAAGAACAAATTTTAGTAACTGTTAAAGGCAAGGGAACTTTTGTCAGAGATATCGGGCAAATGCCACGTGATCAACGGCGGATCAAACAGTTACAGGAACAATTTAAGATCTTATGGATCGAAGCGCAGCATTTACAAGTTACTAAAGAAGAAATCGAATGCTGGCTGCAAAAAGCCGAAAAAGATTTAGGAGGAACAAAGGATGAAATTAAGCCAAGTCAAAAAGAATATTGACCATCAGATAATTTTAGAAAATATTAGTTTCACAATTCAGAAAAACCAGATTGTAGGGCTTATTGGGCGTAATGGCTCAGGAAAAACCACCTTATTTCGGACGATCGCCGGTCAATATTTTACTGATGGCGGGGAGATAACAATCGATGAGCAAAACATTGAATTAAAACAAGAGATGCGTCAGGAGATTTTCTTTATTGATGAAAAAGAAAACTTTTTTAACAATTATTCACTGAAAAAGATCAATGCTTTTTTTCGTACTGCTTATCCCAAATTTGACCAGGATCTCTTTACTGAACTGATAAAAAAACACCATTTACCTATAAACCTAGCCTACAAGCGTCTATCTAAAGGGATGCAAGGCCTTTTTCGAATGATTCTAGCTATTTGTTCGAATGCCAGTTATTTGTTACTAGATGAACCTTTTGATGGTTTGGATGTAATTGTTAAAAAGGAAGTGATCCGCTTATTATTAGAAAATCTCAGCCAAAGTAACCGTTGCGCCTTGATTGCTTCTCATAATTTAAATGAATTAGAAGACATCGTTGATCGTGTGCTTTTATTAAAAGGAAATACGATCACTTTTGATTATGAGTTAGAAAGTGTCCGTGAAAAATCAAGAAAAGTACAGCTTGTTTTTCGTCAGAAAGAAATCCCTGTTTTTATTAAGCAATCTGCAAAATTAATCGAACATAAGGGCCGAGTGATCACTGCTTTATTTGATGAATTCACACCAGAATTAAAAGAACAGATCGAAGCTTATGACCCCCTCGTTTTTGAAGAACTACCACTGACTTTAGAAGATATTTTTGAAGCGAATTTAAGTCAGGAACAACTAATGAAAGGATTTGGTGTCTAAAGATGAATAAGATGATCAGAGAAATATATTCACAGCGCTATTCTAAGGTTATTTGGATCGTATGTATTTTAATTGTTTTATTTTATGTATACACTGGTTATTCAAATGTGAATGGCTGGCAAAGCAACCAGAAATATCTTTTTTCTGAAGACTTTGTAAATAAAGAGTTTAAATTGGAATCTGAAGATTATGTCAAGGATTACACGGAAGATGGTCAACCGATTTATTATCATTCACTTGATGAATATCGCAAAGATCAGTTAACTTTATATAATCAAGAGCTGACTTACCTACCCAAATTAGATGATTACGAAAACCTCGGTTTTGAAGGACGAGAAATAAAAAGTGCTGATTCATATCAGCCAGGATTTACTTACCTTAACAATATCGGCTCTGATAATAGTGAACTTACTCTGATGGTTGTTGTTCTATTTATTTTAGGTTTTCTACTTTTTTTCCTGGATCAAAAAACAAACTTCAATCGTTTTTTATTTTCACTAGCCGTAAAGCGGAAAAAATTATTCAGTCAAAAAATCCTATTTGTCGGTCTGCCCTTAACTTTTACACTAGCATTAAGTATTCTGATGAATGTACTTATTAATTATTATGGTATACCCAATATTTATTTAAACGCCACTTTGGCTCAGCTACTGTATTCCGGTTTTAGTCAGCTGATACTTTTACTTTTTGTTTTTTCTGCCGGCTGTTTTTTCGGTGTATTACTGGGAAATCTGGTATTTGGTCCCTTAGCCCTTTTATTAGGTTTGAGCTTTGCTGTTTCAGCTGATCTTTTCTATACAGAACTCGTGAAGCTGATCCAGCTCTTTTCACCAAATAGCCGTTTTCTTTATTTCTCAGGTCTATTTATCAGCTACCCGCAAAAATCAGGATCTCCCTGGTATATCTTACTAATTTTAGTGATGGCGTCCTTAATTTTCATAGCTTTGGCAAACAAAATCTTTAATCAGATCTCTTTAGAAAACGATGGACATTTTATCACTGTCCCGCATCTGCAATTGGCTGTATTTTTAACTATGTTTATCCTAAGCAGCATTTATTTTAGTATCAGTAGTGCTGACTGGCTTTACTTTATTGCCAGTCCCGCAGAAAAAGCGGACTATGCGAATCCTCTCATCAGCTGTCTGACTAGTACAGTCATCTGTTTTATCGGCAGTTTCTTACTCATTTATTTTGGCGATATTCATAAACATTGGATCGAACGACGAGAAATGCGTTTACGTCAAAAAATCATTTAAAAAAATGTCGTCCAAATCGGACGACATTTTTTATTCTTCTTTATTTTCATCAATTTTATCATTGACTTTTTTCGCTGTTTCATCGACTTTTTCTTCTGCCTTTTCTTTTAACTTACCGAGACCTTGTTGGGTTTTACCCTTTAATTTTTCAGATTCATCGTCAGTTAAATTACCCTTAGCTTCAGAAAATTTTCCTTTTAATTCATCTTTATTAACCATTTACATCGTCTCCTTTCAATAAGTTCATTCTAACAGATGATCTTATTTACAACAATGAAAGCGGCTTATTTTTATTTCTTCTTTTTCTTTTTATTCTTGTACTTCTTCTTTTTATTTTTTTTCATTTTCTTCATCGAGCGATTCATCGCCATTTTGCCAAGTTTACCTTGAACTCCATTGCCAAACATCTGATCCATGCCAGGGATATTGTCCATATTTCCTTTTGACATCTGAGACATCAGTTTACGTGATTCTTTAAACTGCTTGATCATTCGATTAACTTCAACCACACTATTACCAGAACCGGCAGCGATCCTGCGGCGACGACTTGGATTTAGCAGATCTGGATCTTCTCTTTCTGCTGGTGTCATTGAAAAAACAATAGCTTTTTTTCTTTCCATATCTTTAGGATCTACTTGCACATTTTCGATACCGGGAACTTGGTTCATTCCAGGTATCATCTTCATGATATCTTCCATCGGTCCCATCTTATTTAGTTGGTCCAACTGATCGAGAAAGTCATTAAAGTCAAATGTACTTTCCCGCATTTTTTCAGCTAATTCTTCAGCCTTTTGTTCATCGTAATCCTGTTGAGCCTTTTCAATTAAGGTCAACATATCACCCATACCTAAAATACGACTAGCCATCCGATCGGGGTGAAAGACTTCTAAATCAGTTAATTTTTCACCCGTTCCGCTGAATTTAATGGGTGAACCTGTTACTGAACGGATGGACAAAGCAGCTCCGCCACGAGTGTCTCCGTCTAGTTTAGTAAGAACGACTCCGGTGACTCCTAATTGCTCATTAAAACTTTGAGCAACATTTACCGCATCTTGTCCGGTCATCGCATCTACGACCAGGAGAATTTCATTGGGCTGGGCGACTTCCTTGATGTTCTGTAATTCCTGCATCAGTGTTTCATCAACATGCAGACGTCCGGCAGTATCGATCAGAACATAATCATTTTTCTTCTCATGGGCCAGTGCCATCCCTTGCCGGACAATTTCCACTGGATCCGTATCTGTACCCAAATCAAAAACGGGGACTTCTAATTGCTGACCTAAAACTTGTAACTGATCAATAGCAGCTGGACGATATACGTCAGCTGCAATCATCAAAGGGCGTGCTTTTTCTTCTTTGATCAAATGATGAGCTAATTTGCCGGCAAAAGTCGTTTTCCCGGCTCCTTGTAGACCTACCATCATAATTACAGTTGGAATTTTAGGTGCTTTATTTATGCCGACTGTTTCTGAACCTAAAGTTTTCGTTAATTCTTCGTCAACTATCTTAACGATTTGCTGGGCAGGTGAAAGACTCTCTAATACTTCAGTTCCGACAGCACGTTCTCTTACATTTTTAGTAAATTCCTTGACAACTTGTAAGTTAACATCAGCTTCTAAAAGCGCCAGTCGAATCTCACGCATCATCTCTTTGACATCAGCTTCCGTAATCTTACCTTTTCTACGGAGATTTTTCATCGCATTTTGTAAACGTTCTGTTAAATTTTCAAAAGCCATTTTTTATTCCTTTCCTTATTCATCAATCATTTGAATATCGTGTAATAAATGAAAAAGCGTTTCATCTTCCGCATATTTTTCTTTGACATAATCAGCCAGCTGATCTAAAAGTTCCGTTCTCACACGATAATCCGAGTACATTGAAAGTTTATATTCGTAATCTTCCAATATTTTCTCTGTTCGTTTGATATTATCATAAACTGCCTGCCGACTAACACCAAATTCTTCTGCAATCTCGCCTAGAGAAAAATCATCGGCATAGTATAATTCCATATAATTCATTTGTTTTTCAGTCAATAAAGTTGCGTAAAATTCAAATAGGGCATTCATACGATTTGTTTTCTCAAGCGCCATTACTGCACCTCACTTAAGGCCCATTCGTTATCAGAAAGAACAGTCATACCCTTTAAGATAAAATAAGCCGTTGCCACACCTACACCAGTAATTTTTTTACCAGAAAAACTACCATCATAGATCTGGTTCACTCCACAGGCCGGACTTGCCTCTTTTAAAATAAGCTTTGTAACGCCTTTTTGCTGTAATTTCTGATAAGCAGTTTTGGCCCCCTGCTGGTAAAGACTGGTAACGTCCACTCCATAACAGGTCACAACTTGCGCTTTTTTATCCCAAACATCAAAGCCGTCACCACCGATAATTTCAGCTGGGTCACGAGGGATCGGCAGGCCGCCTAAGACTTCAGGACAGACGAGCGCTGCCAGTTCTTTTTCAACTAAGCTTTTCAAATCATCATTAGTTTGGCTTTTTCCATCATAGCGACAATAACAACCGCCTAAACAAGCACTGATTCCAATCATGGCTACTCCTCGTTTCTTTAAAGTCACTTCTTAATTATAGCATTTTTAAAACACTAGCAATAGTCCTTTTATTTCATTCATGCTAAAATAAGCATAATCTATTGGATAAGTAGATGAATAATCAATGAAAAAGTTTTAGTAGTCGATGATGAGCCTTCTATTTTAACCTTATTGCAATTTAATTTAGAAAAAGAAGGTTATCAGGTAAGTAGTGCGACAGATCGACAGGCAGCATACGAATTAGCCAGTACGCAAAAATTTGACTTTATTATCCTGAGCAAAAACATCAGAATTCCCAATGGTCACTGCCAGTATTATCATCACTACTTTTTTCATTAATGTTTGCTCCTTTTTCCAAAGATAAATTATATTTTGTTTTCCTTAGAATATCTTTAGTTTAACAAGTCAGTATAAAGACTGAAGCAATTTTATATAAAATTTTTGTCAAAGAATGTAAAAGTTTTGTTAGCAACTCCTCTTTTGCTTCCAGCCGTCGTCCCCGTTATTCATCGCAGCAAAAAAGCCGGAACAGCAGTTCCCGGCTTATCTTTAACAGCTATAACTATTTTTGATTTTCTTTAGCGTACTTACTAATACGTTTCATCGCTTCAACTAGATTTTCCATGCTGGCAGCGTAACTGATCCGAACATAGCCCTCTCCACCCGGTCCAAAAGCAATCCCGGGAATGACTGCTACTGCTGCTTTTTCTGCCAGATCAACACAAAATTCCATCGAATCTTGTTTTAATGAGGCTGGGATTTTAGCAAAAATATAAAAAGCTCCACTGGGTTTTGCAACTTCAAAGTCTAACTCAGCTAATTCTTCGCAGACAAAGTCACGTCTTTTCAGATATTCTTTTTTCATCGGCAAGGCATCATCTATACCTTCTGTCAGAGCTATAACTGCTGCTTTTTGAACTTGAGTTGCAGCGGAAGTAACCAAGTATTGATGAGTTTTCATCAATTCTTTGGTAATTTCCTCAGGAGCAAACATCAAGCCTAAACGCCAGCCAGTCATGGCATGAGATTTAGACAAACCATTCAGTAAAATTACCTGTTCAGGTAAAAACTCGGCAATTGAAACATGCTGTCCTGCATAAGTCAGCTCACTATAAACTTCATCACTGATCACAAAGACCGGATATTTTTTTAATACGTCGGCAATAGCTTTAACTTCATCTCTATTATAAGTAACTCCACTGGGATTTCCGGGATAATTTAACACGACGGCCTTTACGGCTGCTCCATGCTCTTGCAAACTGGCTTCTAAAGCTTCTGGTGAAAGTACAAAGCCATTATCACTGGTATCAATGTAAACGGCCTCGGCACCCGCTAAAGTAATGATTGGTTCATAACCAGGAAAAATAGGCGACGGCAGGATCACTTTATCACCGGCTTCTAAGACACTAAGCAAGCTGACTGCAATTCCTTCTGTAACACCAACCGTCACTAAAACTTCTGATTCATAATCATAGCTTAAATGATACTTTTTATGGACAAAATCAGCTGCAGCTTTTCTTAACTCAGGCAAACCTGTCATCCCCGTGTAATGACTATAGTTATCAGCAATAGCTTTGATCCCCGCTTGTTTAACATCTTCTGGGGTATTGAAATCAGGCTCACCCAAGGTCAGTTTTAATATATCAGGAATATTGGACACTTTCTCATCAAATTGACGAATTAAAGAAACAGCCATCCGATCTAATCTTTTATTATATCTTTGTGAAATATCTGTCATAAAGAATCCATCCTCTCATTTAAACTTGAACACTTATGGTTGTTATCCTAACACAAATAATCGATAAATTGTAGAAAATTCAAAAAATTTCTAATATTATTTTAAATAAAGGGATTGTGACCTAAGTCAAAACAAGATAAAAATCTCCAAACAAAATAGAAAAAATTTCGTTAATTTAAGACGAAGACCTACTAGAGTGCAGGAGCAATCTTCTATCGTTCGGATATTTTACTGTTAAGCTACTTATGCCACATTGTCTTTATAGTTCTTTTAAATAAATTTTATTAATGATAATATGATCAAACAAATTAGATCTGTCGTCTAATTCTCCAATAATTTCTGCTACAATATTTTTCCCTTCGATCTTTTGCCGCAATTGATAGGTAATTTTACCACTTTGCTTCATTTCATTGATCATATCAACGACTCCGCCAAAACCAGTTTTTCTAGTGATAAAACCAAAAGAAACCATTCTTTCATCAATAAACTTAGCCGCTATACTGCTAGCCGTTACTAATGTTTTCTTCATATTCTGATAAAGCTCCTCAAGACCGGGGGCTACTTCATCATCATGCATTTTTATTTGAATATTATCTGTCAATTG
>DATGVB010000082.1:0-14133 GCA_035300805.1 Tetragenococcus sp.
AAATGGTAACAAATAACCCCAATTACAGCAATCGTCCGGATCCCGTCGATACCGGTAATATAGCGGCTACTTTTAATTCTTCTTTTTTCCATACTCCACTTACCTTCTCAAACTCAAACTTCTACCCTCGTCCATATAATCAGAAAAAAAGGTTTTGAGCAATAAAAAAGCCATTTCTTTAAAAAAATTAAAGTTGCTGTTTGTTATTCGTCCTCTTCCTCATAGAAACGACCTAAAATCTGTACATTTTCGGCAATGCTTACAAAGGCCGCCGGATCTGAAGATGCCATCGCATGGCGTAATACTGGCATCTCGTAACGTGTCACCACAGTGATCAAAACAGTCTCTCTTTCTTTGGAATAGGCACCCCGTGCATCATTGATAATGGTAATGCCACGCCGCAAGCGACCTTGCAAGGCTTCGATCACAATCTCTGGTTTACGAGTTACAATCAACACTTGCATTTTCTTTTGCTTGGTAAAAACAACATCCGTCACTTTTCCGCTGACAAAAATCGCCAAAGCACTATATAAAGCATACTTCCAGCCAAACAAAAGTCCTGCTGCTGCCATAATGATAATATTAAAGGCAATTGAAATGGATCCCACATTTTTTCCGGTAGCTTTTCTTAACGTAATACTGATAAAGTCTAGGCCGCCTGATGACAAGCCGTTTTTAAAAGCATAACCGATACCTGCTCCATTTAAGGCGCCGCCGAAAATCGCACAAATGACCGGATCTGTTGTCAAAACTTCGATGGGCATGATCTGCATGAATATCGAAGTAAGAAAAACCGTCAAGCCAGTAAATATAGTGAATTTATGACCAATTTTGAACCACCCTAAGAAAAACAGAGGCAAATTAAGTAATAACAAGCCCCAGCCTACAGGTAAATCAACCCGTAGAAATTCTTTGAGTAAAGTAGAAATAATCTGCGCCACACCAGTAATTCCTGTTGAGTATATTTTTCCTGGAAGATAAAAAAAATTCAAAGCCACAGAGGCAAACAATGCATAGACAATTGAAAAGGAAAAACGCGTCACATAATCAGGATGAGGAAATAATTTTGCTAATTTGTCTTTCATAAAAAATACTTCCTTTACTTTCTGCATAATAAAAAGGCAAGAAAATAACATACACTATCATTTTATTTTCTTACCTTTATTACTAATCTTCTGTAGTTTGGCTAACATCAATTCCTAATTCATAAAGTTGTAACTCTGAAACGCGACTTGGCGCACTAGACATCGGATCGATGGCCCGACCATTTTTCGGAAAGGCAATAACTTCACGGATATTATCTTCCTGAGCTAAAAGCATCACCAGACGATCCAGTCCCAAGGCAATCCCTCCCAGAGGCGGGAAGCCATAGTCCAAAGCTTCTAATAAGAACCCGAATTGTTCTTGCATCGCTTCATCAGAAAAACCTAGAGTACGCAACATTTGCTCTTGTAATTCTCTGGTATGAATACGTAAAGAGCCTCCGCCCAATTCATAACCATTTAATACAATGTCGTAAGCTTCTGCATAGACCTTAGCCGGATCTGTTTTTAGATATGGAATATCAGCTTCTTTCGGTAAGGTAAACGGATGATGAGCTGAGACATAACGATTTTCTTCTTCGCTAAATTCAAATTGGGGCCAATCAACTACCCATAAGAAATTAAATTTAGCTTCATCGATCAAGGCTAATTCTTTTCCTAGACGTGAGCGGATCGCTCCTAGGGTTGCTGAAACAACAGTAAAAGAATCTGCGCCAAACATCAAAAGATCACCGACTTCAGCACCAGTCGCCTGAATTAATTCATCGGTCACGTCCACTAAGAATTTTGCAATAGGACCTTTTAAGCCGTCTTCTTCTACTTTCAGCCAAGCTAAGCCTTTAGCCCCAAACTGACTGGCATATTGACCCAAATGATCCATATCCTTACGGGAATATTTGCTGGCTGCGCCTTTGGCATTTAGTGCCTTGACTACACCGCCATTTTGTAAAGCAGCTTGAAAGACTTTAAAATCAACCTTTTTAACAATCTCAGATAAATCAACTAGCTCCATGTCAAAACGAGTGTCTGGCTTGTCACTGCCAAAACGATTCATTGCTTCATCCCAAGTTAATTTAGGAAAGGGTGTTTTAATATCCATTCCTTTTGTATCTTTCATTACCTTAACTAACATCTGTTCGGTCAGATCCTGAATTTCTTCAGGTGACAAGAAAGACGTTTCGATATCCACTTGGGTAAATTCCGGTTGACGGTCACCACGCAGATCTTCATCACGGAAGCAGCGTACGATTTGATAATAGCGGTCAAAACCGGCATTCATCAATAATTGCTTAAACAATTGTGGTGATTGCGGCAGAGCATAAAATTCGCCCGGGTGGACTCGCGAAGGTACTAAATAATCTCGAGCACCTTCTGGAGTTGATTTACCTAAAAATGGCGTTTCAATATCTAGAAACTCCTGGTCATCTAAAAAATGACGAATCGATTGGGTCGTTTTTGCCCGTAACTTGATATTTTCAGTCATATTTGCCCGCCGTAAATCTAAATAACGATATTTCATCCGGACTTCATCACCAGCTTGCGTATCCTCTTCAATAGAAAAAGGTGGTGTTTTAGACTTATTTAAAACAGTGATCTGATCTGCCATTACTTCAAACTCACCGGTTTTCATTTTAGGATTTGTCGCATCTTCTCCTCGTAAGGCAACGGTCCCTGTGACTTCCAGAACGTATTCACTACGACAAGTATCTGCAATTGTCCACGCTGCTTGAGAGACTTTAGGGTTAAAAACGACTTGTACGATCCCTTCACGATCACGCAAATCGATAAAAATAACACCGCCTAAATCTCTTCTTTTCTGGACCCAACCTTGTAAAGTAATCTTTTTTTGTAAATGTTCTTTGGTCACTAAACCACAATAAACTGTTCTTTTTCCCATTATTTTTCTCCTTTAAACCATTTCATCATAAATTTGTGCAAAATCTTCGTAGACATCTTTTAAGGCAATCGTCTTTTGTATGCCGCTTGCCATAGCTTTGACTTGAATGGTCTGACTATTTAATTCATCTTCGCCTAAAGTGAAAACTAGCTTGGCTCCTGCTTTATCAGCCGATTTAAATTGCGCTTTGGCCTTTCTTCCCATGACATCCCGATCCGCTGAAAAGCCGGCATTGCGGATTGACTGCACTACCTTAAGCGCCTCGATATTCGTTGTCTGACCAAGATTTACGACATAAGCATCGATTCCATTTGCTACGGGCAAAGTTGCTTCTTCTGCCGCCAGGATAAGTAAAATACGTTCGATGCCCATAGCAAAACCGAAACCGGGAGTTGCAGGTCCGCCTAGTTCTTCCACCAGCTGATCATAACGACCGCCGGCACAGATGGTAGATTGGGAACCCATTTTTTCATTATCACTCATAATCTCAAAAATTGTATGGGTGTAGTAATCCAGACCGCGCACCATAGTCGAATCTACTTCGTAAGCGACTCCCAATGCATCCAGCATCGCTTTTACTTGTTCAAAATGCTCCTTAGCTGCTGTACTCAAATAATCTAATATTGAGGGAGCTTGTGCTACAAACTTTTGGTCGCGTGCATCTTTACTGTCTAAAACCCGCAAAGGATTCTCATGTAAACGTCGCTGAGAATCTTGACTCAGTTCACTTTCATACTGAGATAAATAGTCAATCAGGGCATTACGATAATTTTTCCGCGTTTCTTTATCCCCTAATGAATTGATTACTAAACGAATATGATTGACCCCTAATTGTCGGAAAAATTCCATTGCCATGACCATTGTTTCAACATCCGTTGCAGGGTTACTTGAACCAAAAGCCTCCACTCCAATTTGATGGAACTGACGTAAACGCCCCTTTTGTGGCCGTTCATAGCGAAACATTGGTCCGGTGTAAAAAACCTTGTAAGGTTTACTAAATTCTGGTCCAAACAATTTATTTTCCACATAAGAACGCACGATTGGAGCTGTTCCTTCTGGACGTAAAGTTACATGTCGGTCTCCCTTATCATAAAAATCATACATTTCCTTAGAAACGATATCGGTCGTATCCCCGACACTTCTGGCGATCACTTCATAATGTTCAAATAAAGGTGTACGGATTTCGTGATATTGATAATCACCAAATAACAAACGGGCTGTTTCTTCGACAAATTGCCATTTTTCTGATTCGCCTGGCAAAATATCATTAGTTCCTTTAGGGCGTTGATACTTCATTTATTTTCCTCCTAAAAATTTTCCTAAGACGTTAAAAAAAGCCCTTGCTTTCACAAGGGCGAAGTTTTTCGCGGTACCACCTATTTTTCAAAAAAATATTTTTTCTCTAACGACTAACGCTTCGGCATGCGGGACGGCTTTGCACTCGCCCACCTCAGGAATGTCTTTACACTACCTTCTCTTAAACTACTCTCAGCCACGATAGTTTTTCTCTAAAAGAGTTACTTTAGTGTCGTTTCCTTCACAGGTTTTTAATATTACTTACAAACTACAAGAAAAAGCTTGAAAAGTCAATCTTTTTAATTGCTTTTTCAGAAATTTTTTTCTTGTCGCTTACTTTGTTTTCAGCTACAATAAGAACAAAAAGGGGGGCGGTAAAATGTATCCTGGACTCAAACGTAAACCACATTACTATGAAACAGATCAAATGGGGATCGTCCACCATTCAAATTATATCCGATGGTTTGAAGAAGCAAGGGTCGATTTGTTAGAATATCTTGATTTACCTTATCAAAAAATGGAAGCAGCTGGTCTCTTAGTCCCCGTTCTTGAAGTAAATTGTCAGTATAAAGACATGGTTTATTACGGTGATCCACTAACTATCCAGGTGGAAATTGAAAAATATAAAGCCAGTCGTTTAAATTTCAGCTATAAAATTTATAAAGAGAATCGGCTGGTTACAAATGGCAATAGCAAACATTGCTTTTTAGCCAAAAAAGACAATAAATTAATTGATTTAAAGAAAGTTTATCCGGATTTTCATCAAATTTTTAATAACTACTATAAAAATAACGGTTAAAATACGAAAAAAGTTAAAGATTTGCTAAAAATATATTTTTTCCAAAAAAATGAGAGCGTTTTTATTGTAATTTTTTTCTTTCATCGTATAATTGATAGTATATTGCATCACAAGAGATCGGTGAGGAGGAAATATTATGTACGCAGTCAAAGTATTCCATGGTTACATAGATAAACATGGACATCGAACACGAGATAAATCATTGAGTAACCTGTTACTTTTTGAGACACGTAAAGAGTCGGAAGCTTTTGCTTTTAAAATCGGCGGACTAGTGAAAAAAGTTGATACATGCAGAAAATATTAAGCCCTTTCATAGCAGCATATCTATTTTATACATAAAAGTCTCAAGAATAGCATAAGACAGCGATCATCTTATCATGATCACTGTCTTATTTTTTATTCGTTGGAATTTAAAGCACCAATCATATCAATATTTTTTAATTTAAAATGTGTAATGACCATCACAATCGCTGAAAAGATGAAGGTCATCACTGCAGCAACTAAATAACCAATTGCCGGTACGACCAAAGGAAACACAACTAGATCTGAAGAAGCCATGAGTACGATAAACCAAGTCAGAACTTTTCCTATACCAAAGCCCAAAAGAATGCCCAGGCAAGTAAAAACAACATTTTCTCTGACAATATACATCGTAACTTCTTTATCATAAAAACCCAAAACCTTGATCGTGGCCAGTTCTCTTTGGCGTTCAGAGATATTAATATTGGTTAAATTATATAAAACAACAAAGGCTAACGTGCCTGAAAGAATGATAAAGATCGAAACTACAGGCGACAGGTTTGTCGAAGCATAGGCCTGGCTTTGAATCACACTGCTATTAAAGGCAGTGTTCGTCACTTGATTCGTTTTTTCCAGCTTTTTAGCGAGCTTTTGTTCCTGATTTTTACTCAAGGCAGCTGTTTTTACTAAATAAGCATTGGGCTGATGATTCGTATCCGTCAGCTGATCAAAATAAGCTTGTGACAAATAGACATTGTGTCCTAGATAATTTTTCGTAAGTGCAGCAATTTTCAGCTGATACTGATTACCTTTTGAATCCTGTAATTTCAATGTATCGCCAACAGTGACATCATAATATTTCGCCAAGCGTTCACTGATCACAGCCCCTGTGGTCACCTCATGTTGCTCTTTTTTAGGCTGAATAAAAGAAACATACTTTTCAAAATCGGACTGGTTATCATAGACTGTTAAAGTGGCTGTCTGATTTCCTAAGTCATTTGATTTCAGCGTGACTTGATCAGTATAAACCGCTAGAAAATCTTTGACTTGATTTTCATTTTCTAAACGATTCACCACTTTCTGCGGATCATTAAGTGCATCATCTTCTAAACGAACTGTTGCCTGATAATGCATGATCTCCTGGAATTGTTTCTGAGCCGGAGCGGCAATTGAATCTCGTAAACCAAAACCTGCTACGATCAGCCCTGTACAACCGGCAATGCCTAAAACGGTTAAGATCATGCGCGCCTTATAACGAAATAAATTACGTCCGGTTACTTTTTGCAGAAAACCTAATTTGGACCAGATAGGCGTAATTCTTTCCAAAAAGATCCTTTGACCGGCCTTAGGAGTTTTAGCCTGCAATAAGCTAGTGGGCTTGGCACGCAGATCTCTTGACAAGACATAAATTGCCGAACCCAGGGTAGCCAGCAAAGCTGCTAGAACTGCGATCAAAATAGGAGTAGCCCAATAATAAGTCACATAATTCTGAAGTGTAAACTGACTAGTCAACATACTGAACACGATCGGCGGGAGCAATTTAGTCCCTGCAACGATCCCTAGACTGGTACCGATTAGAGCCGTTAAAAGTGCATATAGCAAGTATTTACTGGCAATTTCTAAATTACGGTAACCGAGCGCCTTTAAAGTACCGATTTCACGACGATTTTCTTCTATCATTCGTGTGATCGTAGTAAAAGTGATCAAAATAGCAATCAAGAAAAAGAACACCGGAAAGACATTGCCAATGGCATCGATTCTTTCAGGTAAACTGGTAAATTCATTAAAACCAGGATTACTCTGACGATCGTTGATGAAGTAATTGGGTAAATCAATATCTTCAGCGTCTTTTTTGGCATCATCTATTTCTGCTTGTCCTTCAGCTAATTTTGCCTGTTTTTCAGTCAAATCTTTTTGCTGCTCGGTCAGCTGCTTTTTAGCGGATGATAATTTGTCTTCCTCTTCTTTTAGCTGCTGCTGGGCAGTTTCTTTCCCGACGGCTGTCTCAAGTTGTTTTTTCTGCTTTTCAAATTGCGCTGTTTGCTGATCCAGCTTCTTACCCGCCTGATCCAGTTCTTTTTGAGCGGCGGACAGCTTTTTCTGGTTTTTCGTCAATTTCTGCTGCTCTTTATCAATCACATCTAAGGCGTCATCTGTTAGTTCCTGTTTTCTAGTGGTTTTACGTTTGGCAAATATTTCATCTAGCTGATCCACTTTATCATTGAGTTTATTTTCATATTCAGCAGAAAAAAAATCTTTGGACAAATCAGCAAAAGTTAGATACATGATCGAATAGACTTCGCTGTCAAAATTTTCTTGCGAGATATAAATGACACCGTCTAGCTCGCCGTCCCCTACGGTAGTTGAACCTCTTTCTGTATTATTGACATAAATCGGTGATTCTACAAAGCCCACTACTTTCACTTGTTCTTCTTCCAACTGATCCTCATCAATGGTTAATTTATCCCCTATGGAATATTTATCTTTCAGCTGAGCATCAACGACCGCTTCTGTCTTCTTCTCCGGAAGCCTTCCTTGAGTGACGATCAAACGGTTTTGTTTTTGTTTTTCGTTATAAGAATAGACTTGTAAATTCGTGCCGTCATCTTCATAAGAAAAACTATAACCCAGTTCTGCCTTTGCTCCTGCAAGTTTCATTACCTGATCTTGATCTTTTTCAGTCAGACCTGCTGTCCCTTGAATTTGAACATCTGATAAATTCTGTTGTGCAATAAAATGATTGGTGGCTTTATTTAGATCTGGACCGACCGACTTGATACCGACAAATAATAAAACCCCCATGAAAATAATCAAAATAACGGCAATAAAACGACCAAAAGAATATTTAATATCGCGGTAAGTTGTTTTTAGATAACTATTATTTTTCATCCCTGTCACCTACCATTCAATCACATCTACCGAAACCGGATCAGAATTATCTTCTACAGAACGAACCTTGGCATCATTGATCTGAATCACTCGATCAGCCATTCTGGCAATCGCTGCATTATGTGTAATGATCACTACTGTGCGATTTAGCTGCCGGCTGGCTTTTTGTAATAATCTTAAAATTTGTTTCCCGGTTTCATAATCCAAAGCACCCGTTGGTTCATCACACAATAATAGCTTGGGATCTTTAGCCAGTGCGCGGGCAATGGCTACGCGCTGCTGTTCTCCACCAGAAAGTTGAGCTGGGAAATTATTCATCCGAGCAGTCAAGCCTACCTGGTCTAAAACCATTGCCACATCTAAAGCATCCGGAGCAACGGCAGTCGCTAATTCTACATTTTCCTTAGTAGTTAAATTAGGCACTAAATTATAAAACTGAAACACAAAACCTACCTTAGAACGACGATACTCAGTCAACTCTTTACTTGAATACTGTGCAATATCCGTCTCATCAATAATGACTTCCCCTTTGGTTGGCAGATCCATCCCCCCTAAAATATTCAGAATGGTTGATTTACCCGCCCCGCTTGGTCCTAAAATCACTGTAAGCTGGCCGGCTTCAATGGTAAAACTTAAATCATCATTAGCAATAATGGTATTTTCACCCATCTGGTAGTGCTTAGAAACATGCTTTACTTCAATCAAACTCATTTAAATCACCTAATTCTATTTATTGTACACCCTGTTGATTTAATCGTTAATTCAAGTATAATTAAGAGAAGTATCTACTGCAACCATCAATTCTAATTTAAATGTTTTAAAATAAACACATCTGTAAAAACTGTTCATTTAAAGGAGCCGATTTAAATGGTGGGAACAAAAAATAATCGTCGTACGCTCTACACCCTTCAAGCAATCAAGAAAGCCTTTTTACAGCTGCTTGAAACCAACGAATTACGTAAGATAACGGTTAGCCAAATCTGTCGAAAGGCCGATATTAATCGGGGCACCTTTTATCTTCATTATGAAAATCCACTCGCCTTATTTCATCAAATTGAAAATGAACTGCTGGCAGAAATACGCCCCCTATTAGCCAGCCGGCCACAAGAAGCATTGGCTGTGTGGCTCAAACGTTTACTGCTAGTACTGAGCCAACATGAGACTGTCAGTCGTATTATTTTAAAAAATTACCAAGCAGGAACCATGATCAGTGCTGTTTTCAGTGAAGTTCACGATCAAGTAATTGATGAATTTCGCGCTACCTATACTTCGGATAACAAAGCCATTTTAGAATATTACTTTGATTATTTTGTACAAGGCTGCGTAGGAGTCATATTAACCTGGTTTGAACGTAAACAAAATATTTCCATAGACGAATTAACACAAGTGCTTACCAACGTTATTACCTAAGTAAATCCTCGGTGTTATCTCGGCTTTTACTTAGGTAATTTAATGTTTTTTCTACTTGCTACAAATCCTAGCGTGACAATCACTTGTCTGTGATGCAAAATAGCTAGTATAAAAGTGATCCTTAGTAAATACTAAAATAAGAGGTGGGCAAATGAACATTGGTGATAAGATCAAAGAGCAGCGTCTGCAAAAACAGTGGACACAAGAACAACTGGCACAACTGCTGAATGTTTCGCGTTCCACTGTTTCCAGCTGGGAAGTCGGCCGCAACTATCCAGATCTAGAAACGATTATTGCTATCAGTGATTTATTTGCCATCTCATTAGATACTTTACTAAGGGAGGACAAAATAATGGCAAAAGAGAACAGCAAAAAAATCAAACGTGGAAAAAAGTATAAACTGGCTTTGATAATCGTCACTTTTATTTTATTGAGTTATGCTGGTTTTAATATGAAACTTAGATTTGACGAAAAAAATTATCGGCATAATCTGAATGAATATGGTTGGACGCAGCAAAAAGCTGATACAGATCTAGCAGCACAAGCAGATAAGAATTCCTATGAGTTATCTGAAGGGGACAATGATTATTTCACCTATGTAATGCCTGCTGATTTTATTGGCTTTCCCCTGAAAGAACAAAAACTTAACATTATTGCTAGAAATGATGGTGCTGTTGTACAGGTTTTTGATGATAAGGACATAAATATTATCATTTCCAAAGACAATAAAAAAGACGCCAGTATCAATGCCGTAGTAAAAGTCGACAGTAAGGGACGACTTGTTAAAAAAGAAAAGAATTGGACCAAAGGAAAAGAAACAGCTATTAATTCCTATCTAGAAAAATATCAACCGATCCATCAAGAACTAATTACCACAGCCATCCAAAAACGAAAGGAAATCGTGCAATAAAAAAAGTCGCTACTGACAAGTGGCGACTCTTCTATTTATAAATTTGATTCATGATCATCGTCGATTGTATCGATGAACTCTTTAAAAGTCATTATGTTAAAATTTAAGTTCGGATATGGCGATCCCAGATCTTGTGCGCTTAATTTTTTCTCCTTATTCATTAATTAAGAATAAAATAATATACGTACTTTTAACGAAACTCTGTTCTTTCTTAGCATAATGTGCGTAGTTTTATTGTAACTCCGTTAATTATTAGCATAATGTACGTACTTTAATCAAAACTACGTACTTTTCGCCAAAAACTATGTATTTATACAAAAAGAGAAAAGAAAGTCTTTTATCCAGTCTTCCATTTCTCTTTAAAAGATATAAAATTATTTGCTTTCTAGAGCTGCTTTAGCTTGGTCAGTTAAAGTAGTAAATGCTGCGGCATCGCTAACTGCAATATCAGCCAGCATTTTACGATTTACTTCAATACCTGCTAATTTCAAGCCATGCATTAATTTTGAATAGCTCATGCCATTCATACGAGCTGCAGCATTGATCCGGGCAATCCACAATTTACGAAAATCGCGTTTCTTTTGACGACGATCACGATATGCGTAATTATATGAATTCATTACTTGTTCTTTTGCTGTTTTATATAAAGTATGTTTTGAGCCGTAATAGCCTTTTGCTAATTTTAATGTCTTTTTACGACGTTTACGAGTTACTGTTCCACCTTTAACACGTGCCATGTTTAATTCCTCCTAAAATTTCAGTCTTATTTCATTTTTGCTAATTGTTGACGAATACGTTTAGTATCGCCTGCTGAAACCATTGCTGGTTTACGTAGTTGACGACGTTGTTTCTTTGTTTTACCGTGGAAACGGTGACTTGTAAACGCGCGATATCTCTTTAACCCGCCATTACCAGTACGTTTTACACGTTTGGCTAATCCGCGGTGTGTTTTTTGTTTTGGCATAACTAATTTCCTCCTCAAAATCTGTCTCTTTTTGACTGTTGACTAATACTCAGCAAGTCTTATTTTACTTCTCGTTTCTAGGTGAGAGCATCAAAAACATGCTGCGCCCGTCCATCTTCGGTTTTTGCTCAATGGTAGCAAGATCTTCTGTTTCTTGAGCTAATCGATTCAAGACTTCCCGACCAATTTCTTTATGGGTAATGGCACGACCTTTAAAACGAATAGAAGCTTTCACTTTATCGCCTTTTTCAAGGAATTTTCGTGCATTACGTAATTTTGTATTGAAATCATTGGTGTCGATCGTCGGGCTTAAGCGAACTTCTTTGACATTGATCACTTTTTGTTTCTTCCGAGCTTCACGTTGTTTTTTCTGTTGTTCGAAACGATATTTACCATAATCCATGATCCGTGCAACAGGTGGTTTTGCTTTGGGTGCTACCAAAACAACATCCAAGTTTGCTCTTTCCGCAATCTTCAACGCTTCTGCCTTTGTCTTGACGCCAAGTTGATCTCCGTTTTGATCAATCAAACGTAACTCACGTGCACGAATGCCGTCGTTAACCATCATATCCTTTGCTATGGTCATTCACCTCCAAGTTTTTTAAAGAAAGAAAAGTAGCAGCAAAACCGCATAAAAAAACGAGTTCTGTAATCAGAACCCGCACATACTCCACACTGAAAAACAGCGTAAAATCTATCTGCCCAGCCACAATCGTAACTTAGGCGAGAAGCGGGTGCCTCTGCTTTTATTTCTCAACTTTTATATCATAGCAAAAATATCCTTAACTGTCAAATTCTTCTATTAAAAAATATTTATCAGGAAAAGACAAAAAAACGACCTACGATACTTGTATCTATTTTGTGATAGATTGACATGCAAGTACCATAAGTCTTTTTTAGTTTTATTAATAAAAGTTCTTTTTATTTATCCATCGCTACTTCAAAAGCAGTCCAAATTGTATCCATCACATTAGCTGGTTTTTTTGCATCACCAATCAAATGTACATGACGAGCCTTAATTTGCTGGTATAATGTATCGTCAGAATTATATCCCACTGACACAATGATATCATCTGCTGGAATCTCATGATTTTGTGGCATTCCTTGTGTTCCTAAAGCAAACATATGCAAGGCTCTATTGGCGATATTCGGATAGTTCTTAATAGTTTCGGTCACATAAGCGATTTTTCCATCAAATCTATCAACAACTGCGTTTTTAATTACTTTCACTTGGTAATAATCCAGTAATTCCATCATCATATTATAATTAGCTGCTGATAAACCAAAAGCATTCAAAATCGTTTCGGTTGCTTCAACAATCGTGACTTTCTTACCCTTTTTAGCCAAATCATAAGCAATCTCACAGCCCGTTAACCCACCGCCAACAATAACCACATTAGCACCGGTCACTGCTTTGTTACGTAGTGTATCGACAGCGTAACGAACATGTTCGCTTTCAAAACCTGGGGTTGTTAATCTTCTTTCATTAGCACCAGTTGCTACGAAAATTTCATCATAATCTGCCGCCATATCCTTAGTAACTAAGGTGTTCATGTGAATATCGATAGCTAGATCAGCCATTTGTTTTTTATACCATGCTAATAAATTCCGATCATCTTCTTTAAAATCTGGAGTTGCGGCTGCGACGAAAACACCACCTAACTCATCTGTTTTTTCGAATAAATCAACTTGATGACCTCGAATCGCAGCCACTCTAGCTGCTTCCATACCACCCAGTCCACCACCGACTACCATGACTTTCTTTTTATTTTCTGCAGTTGTTAAAGCATATGTCTTTTCTTTTCCGCAGGCTGGATTAACTGCACAAGAGATATCCTTTCCTTGGAAAATACGACCTAAGCAGCCCTGATGACAATAAATACAAGGACGAATATCAGCCAATTCACCGGCTTTAAACTTATTGGCAATTTCTGGATCTGCCAAAAGTGGACGCCCCATTCCCATCATATCAATCTTACCTGCAGAGATAACATCATTTGCAAGTTTTGGATCGTCAAATCTCCCAGCGCAAACAACTGGAATAGACACCACTTCTTTAACTTTTTCTACATCTTTTAAATTGCAGGCTTTGGGCATATACATAGGAGGATGAGGCCAGAACCAGGAATCATAGGTGCCATTATCACAATTCAGCATATCATAGCCAAACTCCTCTAATTTTTTAGCAATCACGAGTGATTCTTCAATATCTCGCCCTTTTTCTTCAAAGGTTTCCCCTGGTAATGCTCCACGATTAAAGTCCTTAATATAACTTTTAACACTATAACGCATAGAAACCGGGAAATCTTGCCCACATTTTTCTTTGATTGCTTCAATAATTTCTTTAATGATCCGTAAGCGGTTTTCTAAAGAACCGCCATATTCATCGGTACGACGATTGAAAAATGAAATAACAAATTGATCCAACAAGTACCCTTCATGCACTGCATGGATCTCGACTCCATCTGCTCCAGCATCTTTCGCTAATTTCGCTCCTGCGGCAAAGTTTTCTACATATTGATGAATATCTTCTTTGGTCATACCAATATCAATTTTCGTTGGGTCCCAAACATTTTGAATAGGGGCTGGGGCTTTTATCACTCCATTTAAGCCATGATTCGTGCGGCCTGTTAGCGATGTTAATTGGACGAATATCTTACTGCCCGTTTGATGCACACCTTCGGT
>DATGVB010000083.1:0-7633 GCA_035300805.1 Tetragenococcus sp.
AATAAATTCATCAAATAAATGCAAAGCGTCATGCGGACCTGGTGAAGCATCCGGATGATATTGTACGGAAAAAGCTGGATAACGTTTATGACGCAGTCCTTCGATCGATCCATCATTGATCTCTAGATGAGTAACCAATAATGTTTTGCAGTCAACAGATTCTTTTTTAACAGCAAAACTGTGATTCTGAGAAGTAAAATCAATCCGGCCAGTGGCGATCTCTTTGACTGGATGGTTTAAACCACGATGGCCAAAACGCATTTTATAAGTATCACAGTCGTTGGCTAAGGCAAATAATTGGTGACCTAGACAGATACCAAAAAGCGGGATTCTTCCTTGAATTTTTTTGATCATCGCGATGGCTGCAACTTGATTTTTCGGGTCTCCTGGACCATTAGATAACATGACGCCATCAGGTGCCAATCCAAAGATTTCCTCAGCCGTCGTATGACAAGGCACGATAGTCAGATCACAATTTCGCCTAGACAGTTCGCGCATAATGCTGTTTTTCAGACCAAAGTCCACAACTACAACGTTATGACCGGTTCCTGGACTGGGAAAAGGCTTTTGAGTAGAGACCTGTTCCACTTGATTATTTGCCAAAACACTCGCTTTTAACTGATCATAAGCATGTTGGAACTCATCCTGGGCATCGACAATACTCGCTTTCATACTCCCCTTTTCTCTAATTTTTTTAGTCAGAGCACGAGTATCGATCCCGGCGATTCCTGGAATATTTTTGCTTTTTAAGAATTCATCAAGATTCATTCGACTGCGCCAATTACTTGAACGTCTAGCATATTCTTTGACAACGACTGCCTTACAGCTGGGACTGATTGCTTCATAATCATCACGATTGATTCCATAGTTGCCGAGCATAGGGTAAGTAAATGTGATGATTTGTCCATTAAAGCTCGGATCAGTAATTGTTTCCTGATAACCAGTCATGGCTGTAGTAAAAACAATTTCACCAAAAACATTGGTATTGGCACCAAAGCCTTCACCGGTAAAATAACTGCCATCCTCCAAAATAAGCCAGCGTTTCATTAGCTTTTTGTCTGCCATACAATTTCTCCGTCTACTAGAGTTGCTAAGGTAGCCCCGTACAACTCTTTTCCCACAAAAGGAGTGTTATCCGCTTGAGATAAAAAGTCTTTTTTATCAACTGTATAAGAATGATCAATATCAAAGATCGCTAAATCTGCAGCATCTCCAACCTGTAAGCGATTAACGGCTAAGCGGAAAATTTCTGCCGGCTTTATTACCATCCAGCTGATCACCTGCTCTAAAGTAAAAATCCCCTTCTTAACAAATTCAGTGTAGATTAACTGAAAGGCATATTCAGAGCCGACAATTCCAAAAGGTGCTTTTAAAAAACTTTGATTTTTTTCGGCATGGCTGTGCGGTGCATGATCGGTTGAAATACAATCGATTGTACCATCTAATAAACCATTGATTAAAGCTTCTTGGTCTGCTTTAGCCCGCAGTGGCGGATTCATCTTCCAATAACCGTGATCTTCAGGTATATCAGTATCTTTTAACAGTAAATGATGAGGACAAACCTCACAAGTCACATGAACACCTGCCTGTTTTGCCTGGCGTATAATGCGAACACTTTCTTTAGTAGACACATGGCAGACGTGATAATGAACACCCGTTTCTTCGGCCAGAATTAAATCACGCGCAATTTGTGAGGATTCTGTTGCACTCATAATTCCAGGTAGACCAAGTTCTTCTGATCTTTTTCCCTGATGCATCACACCGCCAAAAAGTAAAGATTCATCTTCAGTGTGAGCTACGATGGCCATCTTATTTGCAGCAGCTTCTTGCATGGCCAAATACATTGTCCCTGCGGTTTGTACCCCTACTCCATCATTGGTAAAAGCAAAAGCTCCCGCTGCTTTCAGTTCTTTCTGATCAGTCAGTTCATCACTGCGTAGATCCTTTGTGATAGGTCCATATTGTAAAACATGTACGTAAGCATCTTTTTTAATAATATTTCGGACTTGTTCGAACTTTTCGACTGTATCAGGAACTGGATCAAGATTCGGCATGGCACATACGGTGGTAAAACCACCATGGGCGGCTGCAAGACTGCCACTTTTGATCGTCTCTTTGTATTCAAAACCAGGTTGGCGCAAATGGACATGTACATCCACGAGTCCAGGTGTGATCAATTGTTTTTTGGCATCGATCACCTGATCAAAATCATAAACCGAAAAACTTTTCCCTAAGGCATGGATTTTACCTTCTTCAATCCAAATTTCAATGGGGATCAATTCATTATCATGGGAGATCATACGTCCATTTTTTATCAAAGTTTTCATTTTTTCCCTCCATATTTCTTAAGCACGACCACGTAAGATTGCTTCTAAAATTGCCATCCGTACAAAAACACCATTCTCCATCTGCCGCACGATCCGTGATTGCAGTCCTTCAACTAAAGCGTCAGCAATTTCAACATCACGATTAACTGGAGCAGGATGCATGATGATAGCCCCTTTTTTCATTTTTTTAGCTCTCTCAATGCTCAGGCCAAATTGCTTGTGATATTCTTCTTTTGAAAAGCTTTCGTTGGGATCATGTCGCTCATGTTGAACTCTTAACATCATCATTACATCCATTTTGTCGATCAACTCATCAATTGGTAAGTATTTACCATAGACATCAAAACTTTCATCATACCACTGACTAGGACCTGAAAAATAAACATGAGCGCCTAAACGTTTGAGCATTTGCATATTGGATTTGGCAACACGTGAATGTGTGATATCACCGATAATGGCTACATTCAAACCACTAAAGGAACCAAATTCTTCATGAATAGTCATCAGATCCAGCAGACACTGGCTAGGATGTTGCCCACTGCCGTCGCCGCCGTTAATTACACTGCATTGGATCGTTTTACTTTGAATCAGCTGATCATAATAGTTTTCATCTGTATGGCGGATCACGACTGCATCCACGCCGATTGCTGACATTGTAAGTACTGTATCATATAAGGTTTCGCCTTTTTTTACTGAACTAGTAGCTGCTTCAAACTCGATCACATCCAGGCCTAGCTTTTTTTCAGCTACTTCAAAGCTTTTATGGGTCCTTGTACTGTTTTCAAAAAAGAGATTGGCAGCAAAGTATTGCTTTTTCTCCGGCCGCCAGACAGCTCCGTGCTTGAATTCTTGTCCGCGATGGATCAGTCCCATCACTTCTTGATCTGTCAAAGCTTCAACTGTTAATAAATGTTTTAAACTTACTTGTTCAGCTTGAATTATCATAACGTTCCTCCTTATTTTATGCTTCGCTTCTAGCTTTTTTAGGTAAAATTAAATTTAATAAAATACCGATCACTGTTGCCAAGGCCATACTGGTCAATTCAAAGTTGCCGATTTTTAAATAAGCTCCGCCAATTCCAATGACAAGAATGGCAGCGGAGATAACTAAATTGCGTTTTTCGTCATAATCAATTTTATTATCGATCAGGATCCTTAAACCACTTGAAGCAATTACTCCAAAGAGCAAGAAACTGATCCCGCCGATCACCGGACTTGGAATACTATAAATCAGACTGCTGACTTTACCAATAAAACTAAATAAAATAGCAGAAACAGCTGCTCCGGCAATTACAAAAACACTATGAACTTTCGTGATGGTCAGTACACCGATATTTTCACCATAGCTAGTAGTTGGCGGGCCACCGATAAAACCGCCGATGATTGTTGCGACTCCATCAGCAAAAAGGGTCTTTTTTAAACCAGGATCTTTAAAAAAATCACGTTTGGTGATCTTGCTTAAAATCATTAAATGCCCCATATGTTCGGTCATGGTCACAAAAGCAATTGGTGCCATACTGATCAAAGCGGTAATTGAAAAGTTAACCGGATAGTCAATGAACATAATTTTAAAATCAGGGGCAGCAAACCAGGCAGCTTTGCCAACTGGCTGTAAATCAACGATCCCCAGTAAAAGCGCAAATAAATAACCACCAATAATACCCAGTAAAATAGGGATCAGACTTAAAAATCCTTTGAGATACATATTAAAGAAAATTGTAATGAATAACGTAACCAGTGCAACCAGGAAATAAGTAGCATCATATTCACCATTTTTCAACATGGCGTTTTGAGCTGCATTACTGGCTAAACCTAGACCAATCACCATAATGACGGGTCCGACAACAATCGGGGGCAAAATTTTATCGATCCAATCAGAACCAGCTTTAGCAGTGATAAAAGCAACAATGATATAAACAATACCAGAATAAATGATACCTTGAGCCACTGCCGGATAACCTTGGGTACTCATTAAAGACTGCATGGCTGTAATGAAGGCAAAACTACTGCCCAGGTAGTTGGGAACTTTTCCCCGGGTCGTTAGAATGTAGATCAAAGTACCTACGCCGGAACTAAATAAAGCAATACTAGGATCTAAACCAACTAAAATCGGTACTAAAACAGTCGCCCCAAACATCGTAAACAAATGCTGTAAGCTAAGGCCTAACCAATGTCCGAATTTTGGTTTATCATGGATGTCTAAGACAACATCAGGATTATGAAATTCTTCTTTTTCTGTCATTTTTCTTCTCCTTTTTTATCGATTAGAATTCGGTCATGATCGTCTGTTTCAACCATTTGAACAATGATTTCTTCTTTTGAAGAAGTCGGGATATTTTTGCCCACAAAGTCTGCTCTGATCGGTAACTCACGATGACCACGGTCTACTAAAACAGCCAAGGCGATTTTTTGCGGTCGACCAAAATCCATAATAGCATCCATCGCTGCACGAATGGTACGTCCAGTAAACAAAACATCATCTACCAGAATAACTTCTTTATTTTCTAGAGTGACAGGAATGTTGGAATCATGTAATTGAGGTTCGCTATTTTCCTTCTTATTATCATCACGATATAAAGTTATATCTAACTCTCCGACTGCAACTTCCATATTTTCAAGCTGTTTTAAACGAGCTGCAATACGCTGAGCGATATAGATCCCCCGTGTTTTGATACCCACGAGTACTAAACGATCTAATTCATAGTTACGCTCAATGATTTCATAAGTGATCCGAGTGAGTGCACGTTTCATTGTTACTTCGTCAATAACTTCTTTTTTTGTCAAGATCAATCTTCCTTTCAATTTTTTAAACATAAAAAAACTTCTGCCCATTGTAAGGCAGAAGTGTGTGTAAAATTTCATGCTAAAATATAGTTGGACAGCATCCACTATATATGATTAGCTATCTTCACTTCCTTTTTAGCCTCACGGGACTAACTTAAAGGATCCTATTTATAAATTTCTTGTACTAACTATACATTTGTTACTGACAAAAATCAATCCTTTTGGCGCAATTGCTCCAAAGTTTTTTTAAAGTTTTCAGGTACAGGAACTTCAAATTCCATTTGTTTGGCTGTGGTAGGATGTTTAAAACCTAAGAGACCTGCATGAAGAAATTGTCCATGACCAGCTAAAGTTTTCTTGGGACCATAAAGAGGATCTCCGGCTACTGGATAGCCGATATATTTCATATGCACGCGGATCTGATGAGTACGACCCGTTTCCAGCCGTAATTTGAGCAAGCTAAAACCATCAAATTCTTCTACTACTGTAAAATGAGTAACAGCATTTTTACCCTCTGCGATTACGTCTTGTTTTTTTCGATCTGTTTTACTACGTCCGATCGGGGCAGTGATAACTCCCTTCTTATGAGGAATATTACCATGAACAATTGCCGTATATTCACGTAAACTACTCTTATCTTTTAATTGTTGGGTCAAAGAGGCGTGGCTGGTATCATTTTTTGCAATCATTAATAAACCTGATGTATCCTTATCGATTCGATGAACGATCCCCGGACGAATCACTCCATTAATACTGGATAAATGATCTAAATGATACAGTAAAGCATTCACTAAAGTTCCATCGGGATGGCCTTGTGAAGGATGTACAACCATTCCCTGTGGTTTGTTTACGACCGCTACATCCTGATCTTGATAAATAATATCTAAGGGAATATTTTGTGCCACCACCTCCAGTTTTTTAGCTGCTGGAATAGTGATCACAAAAGAATCACCCGTGTGAACTTTCATTTTGCTCTGGACAACTTGTCCGTTCTTTTCTACTCTGCCTTCTTGTAACCATTTTTGAATTTGAGAGCGACTATAGTCAGGCAGATTTTCGGCTAATACTTTATCTAACCTACCTTTTTCATTTGTAACAGTAAATTCAATTTTATCAGTCATTTTTCTTTCCTTTCAAACGCTCTTCAAGCAAGCTATAGCTAAAAATTAAGACAACGCCGATTGTTAAAGCACTATCAGCAATATTAAAAATAGGAAAGTTAATAAAATCTAATTGGATCATATCTACCACATAGCCCCAACGGATCCGATCAATAAAATTACCGACGGCGCCTCCCAGAACCAGCGCTAGTCCCAGCGCTAACAAAACACTGCTTTTGTAGTATCTGACTAAAAAATAACTCACCACCACTACCGCAATGATAGTAACTAAGGCAAAGAAGACTATTTTCCCTTCTAAAATACTCCAGGCGGCTCCAGAATTTTTAATATAGGTCAGTGAAAGTAAACCATTGACAACTTTTTGAACTTCACCGATTCCAAAATTAGCTACGATCCAATACTTAACTCCTTGATCAATTGCAATAACCGCTAAACTGATTAATAAATAAATAATTAACAAAACACTTGCCTCATTTCTAAAAAATATCACGCGGACGAATAATGCCCAGTAAATTTCCGTTTTCATTCCCTTTTTTAGTGATCAGGATGGCATCTAATAAAGCATCTTTACGGAACATCTCTTCCACTTCATTAATAGTGGTCTGACCTGATACAAAGGCGTAATTGGTCTTCTTACCATCTTTTAGAATTAATTCTTTAGCTGTTTTGTGAGTCAGGTCGATCTGGCCTGTCAGGCTTTCTTTAGCCAGCCAATAACCAATTCCTCTTAAGGTCAGCAATCCTTGAAACT
This sequence comes from Tetragenococcus sp., assembly GCA_035300805.1. Lineage (GTDB taxonomy): Bacteria > Bacillota > Bacilli > Lactobacillales > Enterococcaceae > Tetragenococcus. The sequence continues at coordinate 6,984 of DATGVB010000083.1, forward strand.
CACCTTTTTTATACAAAGGAAATTGTGAATAGCGTTTATCAGCAATGATCTTTAATAATTCTTTCAGCGAGATATCTTGCTCAAAACCAGTTACTTTTTTAGCAAAGTGGGGTAAGACCCGTTCTGGTTGTAACAATTCATGCTCAATCAGCTGAATTTGATCTAAGACCCATTGATTAGGCTCTGCGATGATGAAATCATCTCCAATTTGTTCATGAACAATTGCATTACGCAACTGGGAAATCTGTAAAAGATCATTTTCATATTTTTTAACCGATAGATCAGATCTTTTACTCAGATGCCGAACAATTTGCGCAAAACCCATGTTGCCAGGATTATTCAGCTGTTCACGCAACCATTTTTCAATGCGGTTGAAACTACTTAAAAAAGTAACTGCTCGTGCACCCATTATTTCCTCCTTCTTCTAAAACAAGCCAGTCGTCTTACCATTTTCATCGACATCCATCCCTAAAGCCGCTGGTTTTTTAGGCAACCCAGGCATAGTTAAGATACTTCCTGTCAAAGCAACAATAAAGCCGGCTCCAGTTTTAGGAATCAATTCTTTTACATGTAATTCAAAGACTTGCGGTGCTCCTAAAAGATTGGCCTGATCAGAAAAAGAATATTGAGTTTTGGCAATGCAGATTGCT
>DATGVB010000084.1:0-4136 GCA_035300805.1 Tetragenococcus sp.
AATACCAGACGGCTCATGCTTTGTCCATCACGCAATCATCGGTCAATAAGGCTTTGAACAAAGCAGATTTTTACAATTTTGAATATTCGCAGAGAACTTTACAAGAAGTAATTGATAAACTCTAGGGGGCGCTCTTTTGCAAATAATGCTATTTTTATCTCTATTTAACGGTCACTTGTTAGCTGATTTTTATTTTCAGACAACAAAAATGGCTCAAGAAAAGGAGCACTCACTAAAATATTTACTTTTGCACTGTCTGATCTATGGCGTAACGATGCTTATTGTCTGTCTGCCGATCTTAAATAAGGATATTCTACCTGCGATTGTAATGGTCAGTTTAATTCATTTAATGATCGACTGTCTTAAAGCTTTTATTACAACTCACTATCCGCTTACAGAATCCCAGCATATCATTTTTTATTGTTTTGATCAGTTCTTACATTTGTCGACAATCTTTTATTTTGCTTTTGCAATGAATTTTTCAGCTGAATTGAGCTCTTTGTCGCTGTATTTTCCCTTTGATCTTTTATCAGTATTAGCTTGGTCATCTCTGCTGTTATTTGTGGGAAAACCGGCTAGTATTACTGTGCGCAAGGTACTCGATCATTTTGATCCGCAGACACCAGATGAGGGGATCAAGAATGCAGGTACACTCATCGGAATTTTAGAGCGCCTGATTATTTTGCTCTTATTATCAGCCAATCAGTATGGTGCGATCGGTTTTGTTTTGACAGCTAAATCAGTTGCCCGCTATAATAAAATCTCTGAAGATCCGCAATTTGCGGAATATTATTTATTAGGAACCTTGTTGAGTACCTTACTTGTTATCGGTTGTTTTCAATTTATTTTTAAAGGAGTCTTAGCATAAATGAAACAAGCAGATTTTTTACAGGAATTAAAAGAAATTGATTTATTAAAACAGTCTTTAGCGCTCCTAGAATGGGATAGTTCCACGGGCATGCCGACTGCTGCCAATACTTATCGTAGCGAAGTTGCTGGTTTTCTTTCTGGCAAATGTTTTGAAAAGGAAACAGGACCGATAATAAAAGAAGCTATTAAGACTTTCTCTTTAGATTCAGATCAGCTATCAGAAGTCTCACAAGCTGCCTTAAATATTGTTAAAGAAGAATATGAAAAAAATCAGGCCATTCCTAATGAATTGATGGTAAAAAGAGCAAAGGCGAACTCTAGGGCGAATGCCGCCTGGCAAAGAGCTCGCAAAGAAAATAATTTCTCCTTATTTGCAGATGCTTTAGCAGATAATATACAAATTACTAAAGAACTGATTGCTTATTGGAAAAAAGACGAGAAAACTGCTTATGATGTTTTATTGAATAATTATGAACCTGACATGACGACAGCAGTTTTAGATGATGTTTTTAGCCAGCTGGCTGACGGCATCACAAAAATCCGCAAGACCTTAAAGAATAAGGGAACAGAACCACGAACTGATTTTCTTAAACGCTATGTAGCTGTTTCTCAACAAAAAAAGTTTATCTATCCACTACTAGCAGAGCTGGGTTATGATTTTACACGTGGCAGAATTGACGATACGATCCATCCATTTGCATTAGGCATCAATCATAATGATGTCCGTCTGACCAATCGCTGGAATGAAAATGATTTTATCCAGGGAGTCTTAGGATTGGTCCATGAAGCAGGCCATGGGACTTATGAACAAAACATCGCTCAAAAATATGAGTATACACCAGTTCATAAAGGAGCTTCCATGGGGATTCACGAGTCACAGTCTTTGTTTAATGAATTAGTGATTGCCAGTCGTCGTGCTTTTTGGCAAAAACAATATCCGATTTTACAAACTTACACAGCAGATACTTTTAAAGATATCCCATTTGCGGATTTTTATCGCTCCTTAAAACATTCAAAAGCAAGTTTGATCCGCATTGAGGCAGATAGTCTGACTTATGTCTTACATATTATTATTCGTTACGAAATCGAAAAGCTGATCTTTAATGGAGAAGTCGAAGTTGCAGATTTACCGCAAATCTGGAATGATAAGTATGAAGAATACTTAGGAATTCGCCCCACAAATGATTTAGAAGGAATTCTGCAGGATGTTCACTGGTCGCAGGGTGATTTTGGATATTTTCCTTCTTATGCCTTAGGTTATATGTATGCTTGCCAGCTTTATTATGCTATGCAAGAAGAAATCAATGTGGATGGAGTCTTGGCAAGCAGTGATTATTCTCCCATTACAAACTGGCTGATTAAACATATTCATCAATATGGAGCCTCTAAAAAACCCAATGAACTGATTTTGGCTGCGACAGGCGAAAAATTAAATCCGAAATATTTGTTAGCTTACTTGGAAGAAATTTATTTTGACGTTTATCAGGTGGAAAAATGACAAAAATAGAACAAATCATTGCTTATGCTCAGGACAAATTAATGAATGAAAAAACTGGACATGATTTTTATCATGCCCGCCAGACGGCTGTATTAGCTCAGAAGATAATTAAGCAAGATCAACTGTCGGTGAATGAATTCATCGTCTTTACAAGTGCTTATTTACATGATGTGATTGATGATAAAGTAACAAAAAATGCTGAAAAAGCTCTTAGAGAGCTAGGTGATTTTTTAGTAGAAGTTACTTATAGTGAAGATGAAGTTCAACAGATTTTATTTATCATCACTCATCTATCTTTTTCTGATGAAATGTTCGGTGAGAAAAAAGAACTTCCGCTTGAAGGAAAGATCGTACAAGATGCTGATCGCTTAGAAGCACTAGGTGCAGGAGGTATTTTACGAGCTGCCTATTTTAGTGGTGCTCATGGTCAAAAGATTTATGATCCGACAATAAAGGTTAGAAAATTACAAAGTAAAAGCGAGTATCGTCAGCCATCAACTACTATTAATCATTTTTATGAAAAATTATGCCTGTTGCCGGAATTGATGAATACCACTTACGGCAAACAAGAGGGACTTAAACGAAAAAAATTTATGGATGACTTTCTAAAGCAATTTTATAAAGAACAAGAAATTTAGGGTCTTTCATTTTCTTTTTTAATTTCTTTTCATATAATAGAAGTAGAAGGGAGCGAGTTTTTTGTTTTATCAGCATATGTTAAAGCCTAATGAATTATTTCATATTATCGATTACGCTCAGGAATGTTTTTTTGTTATTAAGACAAAATTACCTGATAGAAATTATAATGTTGCTGTTTATAAGTATAAGAATGAATATTTCGTTTTAAATGACTCAGCGGTTTTCCGTCAAGTTCAGGGGTTAAATCAAGAGGCTCAGGGTGACGAAGATGAATTACTGCCTTATGTAGAAGAAGCTTTTGATGCCAATCATTATTGTCTGGTTGAAGAAAAATATATAAAATTAGAATTAAACATTTTAGCAATAATTTCCAAAAGCACACCAGTAAAAATCAATTATTATGAATTTATTGATTTTAAATAAGAATGAGACTGGAACATATTTTTAAATTACAGATATTATGTTCCAGCCTTATTTTTATTTTAAAATTAAGTTCGGTTGTGTTTTGATTTTTTCAGGCGATGGTAAGCCCGAAAGAGGTTAATAATAATTAAAATAACTCCTGTCAGTAAAGGGACAGCCAGCCAGTAAGGCGAATAACCATAGTGAGCAGTCAGAGTTTTTATTGATTCACTGTTCAGTTCAGTCAGGGCCTGCTGAATCACCTGCAAACTAAAGGCACTCAAAAAACCCGCGATGATAAATAAAACAAGCCCTAGATAATGGACATCAGAGTTTTTGCGAATGAGTTCAATAATTAGGTATATGATCAATAGAAAAATGGGTACACCGAAAGCAAAGAAAATATTTAGCATGAGAAACACCTCCTATGCTTATGATACTTCAAAAACTGAAAAATGGAAATATATTCTAGTAGAAAGAAGGTGCAAGATGTCTTTTGCAGCATTTGGATTTCAATCTTTTATTAATCAGGCACTAGCTGAAAGTAAATTTGATCAGCCAACCGAGGTACAAGAAAAGCTGATTCCTATCATACAGGACGGCCGTAACATTATTGGTCAGTCTCAAACAGGAAGTGGAAAAACACATACTTTCCTGTTACCTTTGATCGATCAGATCGATCCACAGTTACAAAAAGTACAAATTGTTATTACAACACCTAGTCGAG
>DATGVB010000085.1:0-13406 GCA_035300805.1 Tetragenococcus sp.
TATGCTTCCGGATTATTTAAAATGCAAAAACCCATATCATTGATAATTGGCATCAGCCCCGTAATAATAAGACCGGTCCCCCCTTTAGCTCGTGCGATATAGTAATCGGCACCTTCTTTGGTATAGGCAACTGACTTTAAATTTAATAAACGTGGCGAAAAAACTCCCATTGGCATCATTGCAATTCGGTTCGGTACTTCTACTTTTCCAATTTTCAAAGGTGAAAATAGTGCTTGATAGGCTGTCATATTATCCTCTCCTTAACCTTTTCTCGAAATCCTGCTATTATATTTGTTAAAGTAATCACAAATATGTATACTGTAATTATAAAAAGAATCCGCTTTAAATAATATCAATATGATGAAACATTTTTTATTATTTATACGAAAGGAGTCTACTCATGTCAACAGATAATCATTATCAGGAGTTTTTAGCTGCCAAAGACTATGAGCGAAAGCTTGCAAAATTAAACTTTGAATATACCATTCAAAGTAATAATAATGCTTTTATAGACTCTATAGTCTGCCAAGTAGATAATAATATTTTAACTTACAGCAGGGTCGATTGTTCAGAAGGAGTCTTTTCTCAAAAACTGCCAAAAACTGCATATATTGCTTTGCGTTTTATTAAAAACGGCTATGAAATACATCATTTTAATAAGGAAAAAGTCATACTTTCAAATTACTCAATTGGCGTATTTAACTTAAAACAAAGCAGCTTTTATATTCGTAACCAGCAAACTGAAGGCATCAACTTGTTTGTTGAAAAAAATCCCCAAAATCAGTTTATTTTGGAAAATGAAGCTGCAGCTTATGTCATTGATGCTTCTTCCGGAGTCAGTCGCTATTTGTTAGATAGCTTATTTTCTTTAGTAGCCCAATTGAAATATTGTTCTACAGAAGCTAGTCATTTTCTCTTAAGACAATTAATTAAAAATCTGTTTACTTATATCAAACAAATCAAGCAAGAAGATTTAGACGGAAAAACTATTAATAAAGCCATCGAATATATTCATTGCCATTTTACTGACCCTGCACTTTCGCTAGAAGAGGTAGCTCAAAATTGCCAGGTATCCAGTCGAACTTTACAAAAGACCTTTCAAAAAGAAAACTTATATTTTAGCAAATATGTTAATGAACTACGCTTAACTCAAGCCGCCATTATGCTATTTCAAACAGAATTGCCCATTACCTTTATTGCTTATCAGAATGGCTACTCCAGTTCTTCTTACTTTACCTTAAAATTCAAGCAAAAGTATACCTTTACACCCAAGGAATACCGCTTGAAAAATCATAAAATCTTTCAACAAAATAAAAATGAAAAGGCTAAAAATTGTCCTTTGATAAATTGTTTTTTAACAAGTCAATGAAAAAGACATTCTTTTTATTTTTCTCCGGCTTTTTTGAGTCAATATAAAACGCAAAAAAATCATATCTACTTTATTGAATTTTATAGTTTTCTAAGTTACGGTTAATACAAGGAGATGAAAGAAATTGAATAAAACGATAAAAGAATCTTTACTTTTCTTTATTACTTTCTTGTTGGCAAATATCTTATTTCGTAAAATTCAAGGGACTTCCAACTTGGCCAATAGTCTTCTTGCTTCGATTACTGCAGGGATTTTCTATGGGGCTTTACGTGGAATCTTACTGCATTATCAATCAAAATAATATTAGTCTTAACTACTATTCGGAAATTTTAATTCTAGCTGAAAACTTATCTTTTAATCCACTGCTCTTATCAAGTAAACATAAAATCAGCCGACGAAAACATTGCCATTGTTTTCGTCGGCTTTTCTTATTCTGCTTTTAAAGCAGCTTTATTAATATAGTTATAAGGTTGATTGAAATGAGGTAAGAAGAATAGATCTAACAAACCTAATTCGTCAATCGTCACTTTGCGTTCAATTGCAAGTGAAAACAGATGGATCGCCATGGAAATATCGGTTGTCGTAGAAGCCATTTGCGCACCGACAATTCTACGGTTATTAGCATCATAGACGATCCGCAGTTTGACATCATCATTTTCTTTCATGAAAGCCGGTTTTTGTGTGTCTTCAAAATCCGTATATTTTACTTGTAACTTAAATTTAGCTGCAGCTTCTACTGAATAACCTGTGGATACCATATTATAGCCAAAAATTGAAATTCCATTTGAACCTTGTACACCAGGAGATTCAATTGGATTACCAGCAATATTTTCACCGGCAACAATTCCTGTACGAACGGCATTAGTAGCTAAGGCGATATAGGTGGTGCCTTGCAGTGCATTTGAATAAATCGTAGCACAATCGCCGACTGCATAAACAGCTGGATCACTGGTCTGTTGATGGCGATCGACCAGATAAGCGCCATTGGTAAATAGTTCTAAATGATCTTTACCTAATTCATTATTCGGTAAAAAACCAATCGCATTGATCACTAGATCAACTGCATATTCGCCTTTTTCCGTTACGATCTTTTCAACTTTATCAGTCCCCTGATATTCCTTCACCAATTCGCCATAATGCAATTCAACTCCATGATTGGCTAAATTCTGATCCATATCATCTGTGAACCATGGATCATAGTAGTTAGGCAGGCAACGATCCATCGCATCAAACAAGAGAACATTTTTACCCCGACGGTTGGCAGCTTCAGCGATTTCTACTCCGATATAGCCAGCTCCAATTACCGCTACGGTTTGAATTGTTTCATCAGTTAATTTTTGATCAATAAACTGACCTTCAGTAAATTGCTTCATGAAACTGATGTTTTTTAAATCACGTCCGGGAACTTTCGGTGAAATTGGCTTGGAGCCAGTAGCTAAAACTAATTTATCATAGCTTTCCACTAACTCGTTTCCGTCAACATCCGTTGCATGAACATTTTTAGCAGCAAAATCAATATGATCCACTGTCGTTTCAGTAGAAACCTTTGCTCCTTTAGCTTCAAAATCTTCACGATTCGTATAGAATAAACCATCCACCGTGTCAATTTGACGGCCTACCCACAAAGCTGTCCCGCAACTCAGGTAACTAAAATTCGCATTTTTCTCGATCATCACCACTTCATCATCGTTCTTCTTATCTAAAATGGCATTAGCAGCGGCTAGACCAGCATGGTTCGTTCCGATAATTACTGTTTTTGTCATCAAAATTTTCCTCCTTTAATTTACATTTTTATTATAACAATATTGTGAATAAAAAAACTATCAAAAATTTTTGCACAAGAAAAAATAACACAAGTAAAGTTTACTCAACAAGGTTATAAAGCGTTTTATAATGACTATCTTCCTTTTTTTTTAAACGCTTGTGAAAATAAATTTTATTTTAACTGTCTTTTTCACAAAGAAATCTTTAAGATTTTCACTTTTTTCTTATAAAACGTCGAGAAAACTTAACGTAACGCTCTTAATTTAGTAGAATATTATAGGAATAAAACTGAAAAAGAAAGAGGTTCAACATGTTAACACAAGGAATCGGCCAATCAAATGGTAAAATTATTTTAATTGGCGAACATGCCGTAGTTTACGGTGAACCGGCAATTGCCTTTCCTTTTTGCGGGACACAGGTAACCGTGACTGTAGAAGAAGCTGAGGAAAATAAATTGGCCTCGCGTTATCATGTAGGTTTATTGGAGTACGCTCCAGAAAAATTGCGTAGTATTACAAACTTAAGCAAAAACTTACAAAGCTATTTACATACACCAAATTTTCATCTTGAAATTGAAAGTAGTATACCCGCTGCTCGCGGAATGGGTTCAAGTGCTGCAGTGGCAGTCGCTATTACTCGTGCTTTTTTTAATTGGCAAGAACAAACGTTGGCTGATGAAACTTTATTATCTTTTGTTGATTTTGCAGAAAAAATTGCTCATGGCAACCCTAGTGGTATTGATGCGGCTGCAGCTAGCGGCAAACAGCCGATCTTTTTTGCAAGAGAGCAAGCAATTTCAACTTTTCCGATGAATATTGATGCCTATCTGATCGTAGCTGATACGGGGATTTTAGGGCAGACACGCGAGGCAGTACAGGCCGTTGCCCAACGGCTGAAAACATTCAACGGCTCAACAAATCTAGCGCTGCAAGAAATTGGCCTGTTAACTGATCAAGCAAAAATTGCCATTATTGATAACCAGCCTGAAATTTTAGGGCAGCTAATGAATCAGGCACAAAAATGTTTACGTTCATTGAGTGTCAGCAACCAACAGCTGGATCAGCTGATCCAGCTGGTCTTAGATCATCATGCTCTAGGTGCAAAGCTCACTGGCGGAGGACGAGGCGGCTGTTTTTTAGTTCTGACGAAAACGCGGCAGCAGGCTGAAAAGCTTGTCCAATTATTACAAAATCATGGTATTGCAAAGACTTGGGTGCAAGGATTAGGAGCATACCAGTATGTATAAGGGCAAAGCACGCGCATTTACCAACATTGCTTTAATCAAGTATTGGGGCAAAAGAGACTCTCAGCTGATTTTACCGATGAATAATAGTTTATCTTTGACTTTAGATGCTTTTTATACAGAAACAACCGTTGATTTTTCATCTGAATATAACAAGGATCAGTTCTATTTAGATGGTAAATTGCAGGATGCAAAAGTCACTCAGAAAGTTTCTCGTTTTTTAGATATTGTCCGCAAAGAAGCTCACATCAACCAATATGCGGTCATAGATAGTCAAAATTTTGTTCCTACGGCAGCAGGCCTGGCTTCTTCAGCCAGCGGTCTGGCTGCTTTAAGTGGTGCTTGCAATGCAGCCCTTAAACTGGGACTTTCCGATCAGGAACTTTCACGGCTTGCTCGCAAAGGTTCTGGTTCGGCTTGTCGTAGCATCTATGGTGGTTTTGTTGAATGGGAAAAAGGAACAGACGATACAACTTCTTATGCCCAACCGATTACTTCGCAACATTGGGAAGACGAATTAGCCATGATTTTTATTCTGATCAATGATCGGCCCAAAGAAATTTCTAGTAGTAGTGGGATGCAGCAGACAGTAAAAACTTCTGTTTATTATCCTGCCTGGGTAAAATCCACCGAACAAGATATCCTGACCGCTAAACAAGCCATCGCTGAAAAAGACTTTAAAAAGTTAGGCAGAGTCACCGAAGCCAGTTGCTTAAAAATGCATGCTGCAACAATGGCAGCTGACCCGCCTTTTACCTATTGGACACCGGATAGTTTAAAAGCGATGGATCTGATCCGTACTTTACGTAAAGAAGGGATGGACTGCTATTTTACTATGGATGCCGGTCCAAACGTTAAAGTTCTTTGTCGTAAAAAAGATGAACAGAAAATCTATCAAAAACTACAGAACTCTTTTACCGCCAAACAGTTAGTGATCGCGCATGCCGGTAAAGGAATCGAAAACTTAACACTGGAAGTGACAGCAAATGATTGAAATATCGGTACCAGGTAAACTTTATATTGCAGGTGAATATGCTGTGGTCGAACCGGGCCATTTAGCAATTGTCGCTGCCGTTGACCAGTTTATTACAGTAACAATTAAAAAGGCTGAGCAAAACGGCAGTATTCAATCCCAACAGTACAGTGAACTGCCCGTTCGCTGGACACGGCGTAATGGCGAATTGGTCTTAGATCAGCGAGAAAATCCCTTTCACTATATTTTAGCTGCTATACGTTTAACTGAACACTATGCACAAGAAAAAGGTAAAGAGCTTAGTTTCTATCATTTAAAAGTCACTAGTGAATTAGATAGTTCCAGTGGTCGTAAATACGGACTCGGCTCAAGTGGTGCTGTCACAGTAGCCACTGTCAAAGCACTAAATTCATTCTATCAATTAGAACTTGATCCTATGATGCAATTTAAAATTGCTGCTTTAGCTCACCTGGATGTCCAGGGGAATGGTTCATGTGGCGATATCGCTGCCAGCTGTTTTGGTGGCTGGATCGCTTTTTCCACTTTTGATCATGATTGGGTCAAAGAGGAAAAGAAGAAACGTTTACTTAGTGAATTAATTGAAAACAAATGGCCAAAGCTTTCGATTGAGTCGTTGGCAACACCTAAAAACATGCGTCTTTTGATAGGCTGGACCGGAACGCCTGCTTCTACTTCTGATTTAGTCGATCAGGTAAAGCAATCTAAACAAAGTGAAAGTAATAAGCAAAAGGCCTATGAAAATTTTCTTGGTGACAGCCATAGCTGTGTAAAAAAAATGATTGAAGGCTTTCTTAGCGGTAATGTAAGAATCATCAAAAAAATGATGATTGAAAACCGAAGATTACTGGGAAATTTAGCAAAAACAACGGGGGTTCGCATCGAAACACCGGCGCTTAAACAACTTTGCGATTTGGCAGAAACTTACGGCGGGGCTGCCAAGTCCTCTGGAGCCGGCGGTGGTGATTGCGGCATTGTCATCGCCGATCAAAAAACAGGTATTTTACCTTTAATGAGTAAGTGGGAAGAAGTCGGCATTACTCCTTTGCCTTTACATGTCTATCACTATCGAGGAGGGATTGAATGAATCGCAAAGATGAACACCTTTCGCTTGCCAAAGCCTTTCACAAGTCCCATACAAATGACTTTGATGATATTCGTATCGTTCATCGATCTTTACCCGACAGCTCTTTTTCTGAAGTAAATATTGGCACTAAACTATTTTCCCATCAATTTATGACACCTTTTTTTATTAATGCTATGACAGGCGGCAGCCAAAAAACCAAACAGATCAATCGGCAACTGGCACTAATTGCCAAAGAGACCGGTTTGATGATGGCAACAGGTTCAGTTGCTGCTGCTTTAAAAGACCCCGCTGTCCAGGAGTCTTACACTATTGTCCGACAAAGTTTCCCGGATGGTTTTTTACTAGCAAATATCGGCGCAGGCAGTTCAGTTGCAGATGCCAAAAAAGCCGTCGAACTATTACAAGCCGATGCACTGCAGATCCATTTAAATGCCCCGCAAGAATTACTGATGCCAGAAGGCGACCGTGATTTTCGTAACTGGCTGAACTTATTGGCCCAAATTGTTACCGAGGTGGAAGTACCTGTAATCGTAAAAGAAGTCGGTTTTGGTATGACTCGCGAAACGATCGAACAGCTTTTAGCCGTCGGAGTTCAGACAATTGATATCTCTGGTAGTGGTGGGACCAGTTTTACTCAAATCGAAAATGCCCGTCGTAAAAAACGTGAATTTCAATATTTGAGTGATTTTGGTCAATCAACCGTTGAATCGTTGCTGGAAGCCAATGAAGTTGAAAAAAAATTCAACCTGATTGCCTCGGGTGGCATCCGTAATGCTTATGACATCTTTAAAGCACTTTGTCTAGGAGCTAAAACCGTGGGTATCTCTGCCACCTTTCTCAATCATTTAATGACATATGGTCTTGAGGCAACCATCGAACTGATCGAGCAGTGGAAAAAAGAACTGCAGACATTGTACAGCCTGGTCGGAGCTAAAAAAACGACGGATTTAAACGATGTATCCTTGATTTTCAGTGGCAAACCACTGAATTGGTGTTATTTACGCGACATTGATCCATTAAAATATAGCAGACGACAAAAAAGGTAGCCTTGGACGGGCTGCCTTTTTTAATAAAACTATTCTTTGGCCAATGCAATCGAGGTCTGGATGCTTGCAACTGACTTAGCCAGCTTTGTTTGTTCCCAATCATTTAAAGAAAGAAATAAAGCTTTCTCCACCCCATTACGTCCCAGTACACAGGGAACGCTGTAGGCACAATCTAAAGACAGTCCATAGCTATCTTGCGTCATTGCTATACTCACCGGATAAATCGCTTTTTCGTCTAGTAAGATACAAGCAGCTAAATCGAGTGCAGCTTGAGCTACTGCAGCATCGGTTACTCCGGATTTTGCATCAAAGACATCGTAGGCCGACTGCACGACCTGCTCTGTGATCTTTTCAGCCGACAGAAGTGGTTTTTCGGGAAAATAACTAGCTAAATCAGCATAAGCAATTCCCCCGATCGTCAAGTGACTCAACACCGGAAAAGCTGTATAGCCATGTTCACCCATCATGATCCCGCTGATTGCTTTAGGATCGACTTGATAATATTGACCTAAAATTTGACGTAAGCGTGCTGAATCTAACATGGTGCCCGTGCTTAGCATCAAATGACGCGGATAATCATATTGAGAAGCTAAATAAATAATCGTATCGGCTGGATTGGTAATGAAAATCAGCATTGCTGTCTGAGTATTTTTAATAATATTTTCCATTATTTCCTGAATAATTGTCAGATTATCTTTAAGTAGAGCCTGGCGGTCAGCTGGAATATTGCCATCTGCATACACATAGGTAGCTGCAATAATGATCACGTCTGCATCGCTAAGATCTTTATAGTCGCCCGCATAGATTTTAATGTTGCGGCGTGACAGAAAGCCATTAGCGTGAATCTGATCCAAAGCTTCACCCATAGCCTTTTCTTTTTTACTATCTAACAAAACGATTTCACCAAAAAGTTCGGTTTGCACGGCAGTCGCTAGTACGCTAGTTCCCACATGGCCAAGACCGATAATCGCCAATTTCTGTGTTTTCATCCTTTAATATCCCTTTCTGACTATCTTCAACTAAACCTTCTGCTAAATTGTCGGATTTTTGTAAATTCACTGGTTGCCATGAAGTTTTTAATTATATCGTTTTCTTCACGTTCTTTTATTACAGCCAACAAAGCCCGTAAAGCTTCATAGTCTGGTGTTACTTGTGTTTTCAAATTATCGCTCATAAATTGATACTTGGTTAAGAGCATATCCACTAGTTTGCTGTCATTAACTGCATGATTTTCTTTATTTACCAGTTCAAAAGCCAAGCTGGAAATAAATCCATATTGACCGGTAAGAAAATGGTCACCGACAAAATCATTGGGATCTTTTTGCTTGTTGATCACCGCGGAGTTCTTTTTATTTGTCAGTAAGATCACTGACATCTTATGAAGCGGGTCAATTATCGTCAAAGTCCCTGTCCAGCCCGTATGTCCAATAGCGGCTTTAGCGGCCAAAGGAGAAAAAGCCCAGGAGTAGTCCTGATTGGCCTGTCTACGCCAGCCTAATCCAAAACTGGCATCTTCATTCTTAGGCTTGACAAACTGATCAAAGGTTACACTGTCAAAAAATTGATGGTTGCCATAACCTCCCTGATTAAGCATGACTTGTGTTAACACTGCCAGATCTCTGGCATTGGCAAACAGACCCGCATGCCCACTAATTCCAGCCATACTATAAAAGGCCTTACCGTCATGGACTTCTCCTTGAATCGTCTTTTTACGAATATTATCAAAATCAACCACTCCATCACGAGTATTCCCATTTAACTCTGTCGCAGCAACTTGATTTTTACTGAAACCATTTTTTAAAGGGTTAAAAGTGATATGCTTCAAATTTAACGGCTCATAATAAATTTCTTTTAGATATTGATCTAAGTTTTTTTGCGTGACTTTTTCAACGATAAACCCAAGCAGGATATAATCCACATCTGAATAAAGTGTTTTGGTTCTCGGCGGATAGTCTAAGGGGGTTGCTATGATTTTTTCCAGCATTTCAGTCCGCTTTTGACTATATAAGGCCTGATTGGCATTGGGTGTCGCTGAATTTACCGCCTTTGGGTCATGATGACGGTTGTGGTACTGCGGATCAGCCGGAAAACCTGCCTGGTGTTCCAATAGATCTCTTAGTGTTAAAGTATTTTTCCCCTTGATAGAGTCACTTTTTTGATCCTTAAAAAAGGGGAAAAAATCGTTCACAGTCTGATCGATCGCCAATTTACCTATACTAACCAAGTGTTGGAGCGCAAAATTTGTTGCATACATCTTAGTGTTACTAGCCAGATCATAAAGAGTGTCTTCGGTCACCTTCCTGCCAGTTGCTAAACTTTTGCCCGTCGGACTATAAGAATTCAATAAACCATAAGCAGCAGATTTAATGATCTGACCATTTTTAGTTACCACTAATTGAGCTGAAGTAAAACCATGGTTAATTTCTGCTTGAATCAATTGATCAATCAAACGAAAGTTATCATAGTCGATGTATTCTTTTGTCCGGTCAAGCAGTATGGGATAAGGGATCTTTATCCTGATTTGTGCCGTTTCATCCCCTATTATCTGGCTGACTTGTAAATGATTGAGTCCATTTTTACTATAAGCTGAAATATCGATTGCCTGCCACTGGTCAGTTGCTACAAAAGAAGCAAGTACTTTACCATTTAGATAAAGTTTGAAGGCCTGTACATTATTTGACTGCAGCCAAATACTTCCCTGGCCACTATAAGCATAAAAAGTATGTACCTGATGATTTATTAATGAGTCAGCAGAGTTTTTTAGAGAAAAAGTCTGATCCACTTGATATTGCCTAGTCGGATCTTTTAGCGCAGCCAGAAAATCATTTTGATCTATTTGTTCAGCCAAGAGAATCGCTCCATTCTAAACTAAAATTTTCATTAAAGTAGATTTAATATTTTTTTAGTCGAATCAATCTGATAAGTCGCTTGTGACTGATCGATCTGATATTGCGTACTCTTTAAAGCTGCCACATCGACATTGGCTTTGCGGGCAGCCTCAATGCCAAAAGTAGAGTCTTCAACTGCTAAACATTGTTCTGGTAAAAGACCCAGCTGACTTACTGTATGCTGGTAGATCTGAGGATGAGGTTTACTATGTTCAAACATCTCGCCACTAACAACTAATTCAAAATAATCAGCAATTTGATTAACTTTTAAAATTTCATGGATATTTTTTAGTACTCCAGAAGAAGCAACTGCTAAACGAACATTTTTTTCTTTTAGTGCTTCCAAAGTCGATAACAGATCGGGATTAAATATTTTCTGATAATCAATTGGATAACTATCACGAAAGTCCGCATAGTCTGTTAATAATTTTTGCCGTTTCTTACTATCAGCAATCAATTGGGAAAACATTGCCCGTGCATTTAAACCTACAAAATATTCTTGTTCTTCTTCAGAAAGCTTCAAACCATTTTTTTCAAAAAAGATTTCTCTACGTTTTTGATAAATTCTCTCTGAAAAGATAATTACGCCGTCGACATCAAAAATAACAGCTTTTTTCATATTAATCATTCTTCACTCATTTCTAATTTTTTACTTAAAAATACCTTAAAGCCACTTTCATTCTACTAACCCAAGGGTAACCAATCAAGCACCTCTTTGATCCAATCATCCCAAAAGTCCCAATTATGACTTCCCGAACCTTCTTTAAAAATTACATTAAATCCCTTTTCACGCATTTTTTGAAAAGCATAAAAGTTAGCCTGATACAAGGGGTCTTCTGTGCCACATGCCAGGAAAAATGCAGGTGCGTTATCAGGAGCTTCAAAGTTCTCAATTAAATGGACTAAATCATTTTCAGAATCTTTTATTTTTTCTAGTGGACCGAAAATACCTTCCCAATATGCTTGACTTTTAATTTCCAGAAGATGCGGCAGGCCTTCTGCTAAGGTGAGACCACCAGAAAGTGAAGCTATAGCCGCAAATTTTTCTGCTTTTTTCAAACCTAGTTTTACCGCTCCATAGCCACCCATAGAAAGACCTGCAGCAAACGTCTTATCTCTTTTTGTGGTCAGTTGGGGAAACAACTCATGACAAATTGCGGGCAGCTCTTCAGAGATAAAAGTCCAGTATTTCATATCATATTGAGTATCGGTATACCAGCCAAGATCCGTTGAAGGCATGATTACAGCTAGTGGATAACTAGCCACATATCGTTCAATTGAGGTGCGTCTTTGCCAGACACTGTGATTGCCATTCATACCATGTAAGAGATACAAAACAGCAACATCTTCGGTTGCACCTTGAGTATCTGTCCCCATTTTTTTTCGCGTTGTCTGAGGTAAAATAACATCGAGCATAACTTCCATCTCTAAAACATTGGAATAAACATTTGCTTGTAAAAGTGCCATTGTTCTCACTTCCTTTAGTTGTTAATGACTATTGTAACAAAAAATATAAAAAAAATAACCGCATAATACGGTTATTTTTTTTATATTTATTTAATGCTGTTAAGTAAAGCATCTACTTTATCTAATCTTTCCCAGGGTAAATCAATATCTGTCCGACCAAAATGACCATAAGCAGCCGTTTGCTTGTAGATAGGACGGCGTAGATCCAACATTTCAATAATCCCAGCTGGTCTTAAATCAAAATTTTCTCGAACCGCCTGAATCAATTTTTCTTGAGAAACTTTTCCTGTTTCAAATGTATCAATGGAAATCGAAACTGGTTGTGCTACCCCAATTGCATAAGCCAATTGAACTTCAACTTTAGCGGCTAATTTTGCTGCTACGATATTTTTGGCAATATAGCGAGCGGCATAGCTAGCCGAACGATCGACTTTCGTCGCATCTTTACCTGAAAAAGCTCCACCACCGTGGCGGGCGTAACCACCATAGGTATCAACAATAATCTTGCGTCCAGTTAAGCCAGCGTCTCCTTGAGGCCCGCCGATTACAAAACGGCCGGTTGGATTAATAAAATATTTAGTATTTGTATCCAATAAATTAGCTGGCACAACTTCTTTGATGACTTTTTCGATCATATCGTGACGGATGATCTCATTAGTTACATCAGGATCATGTTGCGTGCTGATCACAATCGTATCGATCCTTTGCGGCTGATCATTTTCATCATATTCAACTGTCACTTGAGACTTAGCATCCGGACGTAAATAAGCAATTTCTCCTGACTTTCTTAACTCAGCCAAGTGACGTACTAAACGGTGACTTAATGAAATAGGCAAAGGCATCAGTTCCGGCGTTTCATTGATCGCATAACCAAACATCATACCCTGATCCCCTGCACCAATCGCCGCTATTTGAGCATCTTTATCCTTACGTGTCTCTAAAGCAACATTGACTCCCTGAGCAATATCAGGTGATTGTTCATCTATAGCCACTAAAACAGCCACATTATCCCCATTAAAACCATACTCAGGATGATCATAACCAATTCCCCTGATTGTTTGGCGGACAACCTTCTGCACATCTACATAAGCAGTCGTTGTCACTTCTCCGAAGACCAGCACCAATCCTGTTGTAACAGATGTTTCACAGGCAACACGCGCCATCGGATCTTGCTTGAGCATAGCATCCAAAATGGCATCACTGATCTGATCAGCAATTTTATCTGGATGGCCTTCTGATACTGACTCTGATGTAAACAAACGTCTTTCTTTCATTTTAATTTCCCCCTAATTTTTCGGTTACAAGGCATCTTCATTTGTGTTTGACAAATGAATCCTATCGGGAACTTAAACAGTTCATACCTATCCTGTAAAATAAACTGTCATAAAAAGTTCTCAATTTTTCTTTAAAAAAAAAGCATTCAGTACTCTGAATGCTTTTTTATGATCCGTACGGGATTCGAACCCGTGATACCGCCGTGAAAGGGCAGTGTCTTAACCACTTGACCAACGGATCAACGCTAAAACGGAGAAGGAGGGATTTGAACCCTCG
>DATGVB010000086.1:0-4219 GCA_035300805.1 Tetragenococcus sp.
ACGTCAGCTGGATATTAGAATCCCAGGTAGTAAAACGAACAGCTGTGGCAATTTCTTCATCATCATCATGGTCTAATTTACGTGTTTGGGAGATCGCCGAGTGTAAGTATAAATTATGTGGCATTACTGTAGCGCCGATAATTCCTAAAGCTCCAGTCAAAGGAGTCTGCCCGCCAATATGTGGACTTTGAGCAAAAGTATCTCCACTGGGAATAAAACCTTTAAATAAAGCCGCCCAGTCCGGGTTAGCTAAAGATACTTGATAAATAAAAACGAAAAGAATGACAAAAATCAGGCAGGCGACAATGGCTTCGATTTTACGGAAACCGATTTTTGTTAATAATAGTAAAATCAAAACGTCTAGAACGGTAATAAAAACCGCATATAAAAGAGGAATGCCAAATAGCAGATAAAGAGCAATCGCCGCTCCGATAACTTCAGCTATATCTGTAGCCATAATGGCAAATTCAGTAAGTATCCATAAAATGATTCCTAAGCTTTTACTGGTCCTTGCACGAATGGCCTGGGCAAGATCCATTTGGGTTACGATCCCTAATTTGGCAGCCATATATTGTAATAGCATAGCAACCAGACTTGATAGTAAAATAATAGACATCAGGAGATATTGAAAATTCTGTCCGCCAGTAATAGAAGTTGACCAGTTTCCTGGATCCATATAACCTACTGCAACTAAAGCTCCCGGTCCAGAGTAAGCAAAAAGAGTGCGCCAGAATCCTTTGCCTTTCGGTACTTGAACAGTGCTGTTGATTTCTTGTAATGATGCACCATTGGTATGTTCAATTAAGGAATGTGAGTGATTTTTTTGCTTTTTATTCATAAATTAGCCAGCCTTTTCTATAAATTCATACATATCATACACCTTGATTGTTAATAAGAAAAGATAAAGATTCGGTTGGCCTAATTTTTACATCTTGCCATCACATTTTTCTGATTTAAAAACCAAGAGACTAAAAATTTAGTCTCTTGGTTAGATATTATTTTTTATAGACATCTTTTAGAGTTACTGGAGCAGCAAAAGTATGGTAATTCATGCCTTTGATTGCTGAATTTTGTAATACCGACTGCTGATTTTGACTGATAACGATCATGCCGGCTGTATCTTCAATTAAGTACTTCTCGGCTTTTATTAAAGTATCCCAGCGTTTCTCTGGGTCATTGGCATATTTGCCTGAAGCTTGGTCTAACAGCTCATCATAGTTAGAATCACTATAATTACGATCGTTACCACTATACATCGTTTTTAAAGTAGAGATCGGATCTTTATAATCAGGCGTCCAGTAAATCAGAAACATATCATAATTACTATCCCGAGCAAGATTCAAGGCGGATTCAGTCGGCATTGATTTGACTTCAATGGTTAACCCATCAAGTAGATCCTGCAACTGGTATTGAATATTTTCCCCCATTTTTTTGTAGTTTCCATCATCAGTAACTAAAAACTCTAGACTGACTTCATCGCCCAATTCCTCTTGGGCTTTTTTCCAATAAGAAAGAGCAGCTTTTTTGTCATAGCCCATCAAATCTCCCGCTGCATCACGGAAATCTTCGCCCGCTTCATTTGTAAAGAAACCTTCCGTGACTGCGCCATACAGCGGTTTAGAGCCATCCGAAATAACATTGTTGACTAGATTTTCTTTATCGATCCCAAGAGCCAGAGCTTTTCTGAGGTTTTCATTTTTTAACGGTGTATCTTTGCCTTTACGTTTCTGATTCAGGCGAATGTAGTTCATCGTTGCGGTAGGATAAGCTTTAAAATCATCATGCTTAAGATTTTGTTTTGCCATCTCACCAGTCAAGGTTGCTACATCTAGCTGACCGTCATTATATAAATTTAGAGCAGTAGAGGATTCTTTGACTACATCATAGTGAATTTTTTCGGCTTTGACATTTTTGGCATCCCAATATTTATCATTTTTTTGCAGGTCCCAATCTTCTTTGGACTGATCCCAATTTTTAACAATGAAGGGACCATTATAAACCATCTTTTCACTTGAAGACCCATAATCTTTACCGTATTCTTTCACTGCCTTCTGATTTTGCGGAAAGAAAGTCGGAAAGGCTAAAAGAGAAGTGAAATAAGGTTTAGCTTCATTAAGTTCAATTTTTAAAGTATGATCATCTACAGCCGTAACTCCTAAATCATCCACTTCTTTCTCGCCGGATGAGATTTCTGCTGCGTTTTTAACAGTGTCTACTAAAAGAAAACTATAAACCAGGGCATTTTTAGGATCGATCATTTTCTTCCAGGCCGCTTCAAAATCATTGGCTGTAACCGGATCGTCATTTGACCAAGTTGCATCGTCACGTAATTTTATGGTATAGGTTTTCCCGTCAGCTGAAATCTCGGGTAATTCTTTAGCAACGGCCGTTACGATCTCGTCATCTTCGTCTAAAGCATAAAGTCCCTCAAAAGCTGCGGTATGAGTGATCGCATCAGGAAAATCTAACATATTAGAAGTGTCTAGCGTTGTTAGTTCTGAAGCTGACATTAAATTGATTGTCGTATCCTTTGTAGCCGCAGCCTCTTTTTTTCCTGTAGAACAGCCTGAGATAATCAGTAAACCAGCAAAAAATATTGTCCAACCCAAACTTTTTTTCATTTTTTCCTCCTAGCGGTCAACCAGAAACCAGACAACAACAGCTGGAACTGTTCCGTCATTGTAGTTAATGTGACCTTCATCTTTTTCAATTAATTGAGCAGTACCTGCTTTGGCGTAGATATCCTCTCCATTTGCTAAAATCGTGTGGGCAGCCCCTGAAATAATATAAGAAAATTCATCCTGCTGGTGACAGGCAAAACCTTCTGCAGGACTTTTTTGCCCGGGTGCGAGTGTGATGATCCCCATAGTGACATGTGAATTCGGTTGATTAGCAGAATCAAAAAGAGTAGATAGTGTGGTCTTTGTTGGAGCTTTTGTGAGCATGACATCCTCCTTAATTTTTTAGGTTAGCCATATCTTACCTTAATTTAGTAAAAAGTCAATATAATTGCTTGAATTTTCAGAAAAATAACTTATAAAGTTAGTGCATCAAGAAATAAGGATAAAAGTTTTTCTCAAAACTTTCTTATTGATTTGATAAAAAACAATAAAAGTTTATAATAAGAAAATGCTGAGAGGATGATTAAAATGAAAGTACTTATGAATAATGAACTGATTGATCGAAAAGAAGCCAAAGTAGATATTGATGATCGTGGCTATCAGTTTGGCGATGGCATTTATGAAGTGATCCGAGTTTACCAGTCGAAAATGTTTACCTTAAAGCAACACCTGGATCGTTTGTATCATAGTGCCGAAAAAATTGATTTGACGATCCCATATAGTCAGGCCAAATTGACTACTATGCTTGAAGAACTGATTTCAGTGAATCATTTAGCTACTGGTACCGTCTATTTGCAATTTTCTCGTGGAACACAGACACCGCGCAATCATATTTATAAAGCAGACTTGACGGCTAACCTGGTCTCCTATACTACAGAAAAAGTGCGTGATCCAAAAGAATTTCGTAAAGGGATCGCTACCATTACAGTTTTCGATGAACGCTGGTTTCACTGTGATATTAAGAGTTTAAATCTTTTAGGAAACTTGATGGCAACGAATCAGGCTGCCAAATCTGGTGCTGAAGAAGGCATTTTTTACCGTAGTTCTGAAGAAGTAACGGAATGTTCTCACTCTAATGTATCAATCATAAAAGATGGGATATTGATCACACATCCAGCTGATTGTTTGATTTTAAACGGAATCACACGTCAAACGATCTTGAAGGTTGCCAAACAACATAATATTCCAGTTGAAGAACGACCTTTTTCTTTAGCCGAATTAAAAACTGCCGATGAAGTCTTTATTTCCAGTGTCTCTAAAGAAATTACTGCGGTAGCTAAAGTAGATGATGTCGTTATTGGAAATGGGGAAATTGGGCCTATATGTGAAAAACTCCTGACTTATTATGCTGAGGAAATCGAAAATGATTGCGGGATAAAATTGAAAGAGTAAGTAAAATTAAAAATGTAACTCTGAAGTGAATTCTTGCTTTGGAGTTTATTTTTGCTATTGTTTCTCTGGCTGGTTTGCGAGGCACGTTTAGATTTTTCCTGCCTTGAATTTTAAGTATCGAGGCATGTTTAGATTTTTCATGCCTTGAAATTTAAGTATTGAGGCACGTTTAGGTTTTTCGTGCCTTGAATTTTAAGTATCAAGGC
>DATGVB010000087.1:0-11372 GCA_035300805.1 Tetragenococcus sp.
ATAACAATACAGCTATAGTAAAATAAATTCACAATACTCATCGAATAGCCAATCAATTTTTTATTAGTGACATTTTCAGGCACCATAATTGTAATCGATGAGGAAGCTAGACTAGCCGCTACCGACAAAAAGAAAACCTGAAGCAATATGGCTATCGTATTTCCAGCCAAAAAGGGAGCTGCTAAACAAGAAACAGACATTATGGCAAAAGAGCTGAAAATAATCCACCCTGGTCTCTTTGTTTTATCTATTAAATATCCAGCTAAAACACCAAAAGGGATTCCAAATAAACCAAATAAACTAGAATAAAAATTAGATGTTGTTTGTGAAAGCCCATAGTAATCACTAAACAAAACTGGATACAAAGCTATATAAGCATACAAAACAAAAGCCATACATCCTTGCATAATACCTAGCAGCCAAATTTTGCCATTTTTTGCTGCCACTGCAAATGGATTGTCAATTTTTTCTTGTTCTTCTTTTTCATCAGGAGCATCCAAAAAAAGAAGATACAAAAGACACATGACTAAAGCTATACTTCCAATCAAATACCAACTTGCATAAGGGCCAAACTTTTGTGATAAGGGTAAAAATAAATTCATTGAAAGTAAAGAGGCACTAGCTGGAAAAGTAGTAAATATTCCTGTTGCCGTTGCTGAATATTTACTATCTTTAAACCAATAAGAAATAAGTACAACTCCTGTCATCACAATAGTTGCAAACGAAATCCCTTCAACTACACGTGAAAATAATAACAAATAATACGAAGAACTCAATGTTCCTAAAAAATTTCCTACTGCCAATAATGCTGTGATCAAAATCAATAATTTTTTTGCGCCGATTTTCGTTACCAGAGCTCCTCCAGGAATAGCGATAAAAATTCCCGAAATTGTAAAGATGGAAGTCAACCAAGACATTTGTGTCAATGATACACCCAAATAATCAGCAAGAGGATTGATAACAGGCGCAATTTTTAATTGTGACATTCCGATCAACGTGGCTCCCACATATAACAAAATAAACTTCATCCATTTATTCATTAAATTCGTCCTTTCTACTGTCCCTATTTATTATTTTATCAAAACGATTTATAATTAGACATAAGAAAAATAAGGAATTTATAACTTATTTTTTATTTAAATAAATTTCAGAAGAAAAAGATTTAATAAAGAAAGGGATTTCAAAATGAAAGAACTTGATTCTACAGATTTGAAGATAATTGAACTTTTAGCTCACAACAGTCGTATAAAATTAAAGATACTTGCTGAACAAGTATCTCTTTCGGAACCTAGTGTCAAGACTAGAATTGAACGCTTAGCTGATCAGGGAATTATTCGTTCTTTTACAATTGACATTGATTATGCAAAATTAGGTTATAATTTAAGTTTCCTTATTTAAGTTTCCTTATTAAAGTCAGTAATTTAAAAGTTTCTATTCAGGCTTTTACAACAAAAATCAAAAATATTAAAGAGATACAGTCCTTTTATCCAGTAACCGGTGAAGAAAACTATATTCTTCATGGTAGAGTCCAATCCATCGAACAACTAGAAAAAATACTCGAGCAATTAATGAATTATGGAAAAATCACTACTTCTATTGCTTTAGATGAACCTCATGAAAAACAGTTGATTGATTCATTAGACAGCAATGATGTAATACAAAGTCTGTCAATATTGTAACAGTATATTGTGTCTTGATACTAATTGAAAGCTTGCCATTACACCATGTTTTTAATCAAACAACATTATTAATTCTCTTTAGAATTAAGGATATAAATTTTCATAGTTTCTCCTAAATATAGCTCAATTGTTCTCTTGCCAGTTCTGAAGAAGGACGCACAAAAAGTAGCTCTTTGTTGGTTACTTCCAGTACCCTTCCTTGATTCATAAACACCAACCAGTCGGCGATTCTTCTTACCTACGAAAGATTGTGTATCACAATAACCGGCGTATAATATTTTTTTAATGTCAGTTTTTTTCGTAATCCGTGATACTTTAAAACATCGTACAGATTTTTTCAATACTATCGGAAAAAACGGTAGATAGTTGAAAAAAACATTCTTATTTTCTTACGAAACGCTTATCTGCTAATGCTCTATAAACATCTGGTTCCTCTTTATCTACCAGTTGTTCAACGGCTTTAGCAACGGTACAATTTTCATACCCAACTACGATTCCACCGTTCTCTTCATCCGCACGGATCACTTTTTCAGTAACGCCGACCATCGGACAACCTATGATCAGAATTCTTGGTTTATTTTTCAGATGTTTCCCGCTATTGTAATCCTCTTTTACTTTTTGCGTGGTTTCTTCCAGTGTCAAAATCACTTCTTCTTTGTCAAATTTATATTGAGAACCATACATCACTTGAAAAATTTCTTGTCCGCTGATCGCTGGAGGATTTGACTGGACTAAGCAATAAAAATCCTTTTGGGCCCGACGTTCACGATTTTTCAAGTGGATCATTTCGCGATACTATAATTTTTTACCTTCAGCATCTCTTTTATGAGCAAATGCATCAGATAGGTATCTTTAAATTCATCCATATACTTATACATTTTCTTTTTACCGTCGCAGGTAGTTTCCCCGACGACTAGGTCTGAAAAATAAAAATACAGACTTTTATCCGTTTTCCCGAAACCATAGCTTGCCTTGATCAAGGGACAAAGATTACGCGGCAGATCTTTTTCTGCTTCCGGGATCGTTTCGTCTGAAGTCTGACACAGACTGATCTGGATCGCCCCCGCTGCTAGAACTAATTCTTCTAGCATGAAAGTACAGTCAACCCCGACTACTTTTTGGCCTTTGTCTTTAACTTTTTTTACATTTAAGAGTCCTTGTTATCTTGCTTCCCCAAAATTATTAAAGACTTCGGGTAATTCGGTTTTTAATTGCATTGTGTACTCTCCTTTAAAATAGAAATTAATTAAATCGAAAAACTAAAGTACATAAATAACTTTAGTATTTCGACATGAGACAACTTTCCCATTAGCTTATTTTCTTTTGATAAAATTAGCCAACTCGTTAGTATACCTATCAAAAGTAGTCATTGTTTTTAATAGCTAATCAAAATTGCTCATTATTGATCATAACTGCTTAATATTAGGACGTTACGACACCGTTATCAGTTAATACAATTACTAAATAAATTGATTATTAATATATTTACAACAGTGTAGTTTCTTTATGAAGGTAATCATTTATTATCAATACTGCCACTCACTTAATAGCACTACTAATTCATCTTACCTATTAATTAAGCTTATCTTTATCTGCTTTATAAATAGTCGTTATTGATCTTTCTTGCTTTTCACACAAACTATATATTAGAATACAATTGGATATTCGTTCACAAGCATATCGATAATATCACATATTTTTTAATGAACCATCTTTTTAAGTAACAAATATTACTGTAAATAAAAAAGGAGACAGAAAGAATGTTACTACTATCAAAAAAAGATATTCAGTCTTTTTATTCTATGAAAGATTGTATCTCAGCTGTGGAAGATGCTTTTCACT
This sequence comes from Tetragenococcus sp., assembly GCA_035300805.1. Classification (GTDB taxonomy): domain Bacteria; phylum Bacillota; class Bacilli; order Lactobacillales; family Enterococcaceae; genus Tetragenococcus. The sequence continues at coordinate 3,522 of DATGVB010000087.1, forward strand.
TATTTTCAGCTGGAAAAGTAGAAGTTCCTTTACGAACACAAATCGTCAAAAAAAATGGAGAAGATACTTTTTTATGTATGCCTGCTTTTTGTAGTGAGTATGATGCTTCTTGTGTCAAAATCCTCAATATGTTTCCTCATAATATCGATCAAAATTTACCTTCGATCAATGCGAAAGTTTTAAACATCGATACTCAGACAGGAATCGTCAATGCGGTTTTAGATGGAAATTACATCACTCAATTACGAACTGGTGCTGCTTCAGGAGTTGCCTTTAAGTATCTGGCAAAAGAAAACTGCCATAAAGGGGGTCTGATCGGCTCAGGAGGTCAAGCGGCTACTCAATTAGAAGCTATGCTGGCTGTACGTAAACTAAAAGAAGTTCAGGTCAGTGACCTTAATTATGAAAGAGCTAGAGAGTTTGCTGTACAGATGTCGGAAAAATTAGTTGCTTATCATACTAAAATTACAGCAGTGGCAGATGCAAATGAAGCAATTACTGATGCTGATCTGATTATTTCTGTAACGCCTTCAAGCAAACCTGTCTATGATGGCAAAAATATCAAAGCTGGAGCTACGGTCAGTGGTGTTGGTTCTTACCAGCCACAAATGCAGGAGACCCCGGCAGAATTAGTGCAAAAAGCTGCTAAGATCTATTTTGATTCACAAGATGCTGTCTTGGCAGAATCAGGTGATCTGATCATTCCTTTAAAAGAAAAACTGATCAGTAAGAAAGTTCTTACCGGAGACATTGGTCAAGTCATCAATAAAAAAATTCCCGCTAGAGAAAATGATAACGAGATTATCTTCTTTAAAACTGTAGGAATCGCTGCTCAAGACTTGACAACTACAAAGTCGATCTATCAAAAAGCTTGTCAACAAAAAGTCGGCACTCAATGGGAAGAATAGCTGCTAGAACAAAAGCTGAGGTATTTCTACCCCAGCTTTTGTTCATCGTTAAATACATCTCTAAACTATCACCTGCTAATGGAGCAGTAAAAAATCGAGGCAATCTGTTCTCATTCATTTCATTCTGACAGACCATTCTTCTCAATCACATCCTTATACCAGTAAAAACTATCTTTAGGGATCCGCTTCAGGTCTTTTTGCTCAAAATCCGTTCGATCAATATAGATAAAACCGTATCTTTTCTTGAATCCTTGATGAGAACTCAATAGATCCATAACTGACCAGGGACAGTAGCCAAAGAGCTCTACGCCGTCTTGTATCGCTTCATAACAAGCATTAATATGCGCACGTAAGTAGTCAATTCGATATGGGTCATGGACTTTACCATCTTCGGTTAACTGGTCAGCTGTTCCTAAACCATTTTCAGTGATGATCATCGGTTTGCGAAACTGACGGTAGTACTCATTTAAAACGAGTCGTAATCCCATCGGATCAATTTGTGCTCCATATTCTGTTGCCTGCAGATTTTCATTTGGCACAATTTTAAAATAGCCGTAAAGATTAAAGTCAACCTCATTTTCACGACTGCCAAAAGGGTGTTCTTCATCTGCTGGCAGATAGGCAGCAACCAGCGTACGATAGTAATTAACAGCAATAAAATCAGCTTTAGCTGCTTTTAACACTGCCACATCTGCTGCTTCAGTCTGAGGATAAATGTCCGCTTTTCTGAGATAGTCTTCATAGTAACCCGGATATTTGCCAAAGCAGTACATTTCCAGCGCATAATTAGTCTTAAAGTTATCATTCATTTTAGCGGCCCAGACATCTAGCGGCCGATTAGTAGCCGGATAAGTCATGGTGGAAGAAACCGCCGGACCGATCTTGCTATCTGGAATCATCTGATGGCAATCGGAAGTCACATATGCATGAGCGACAAACATATTATAATCCATCTGGGCCCTCACTTTTTCGATCTGGTCGCCAGACACATCATAAAGGTTCATGCGTTCATTGACACGGACCATCAGATTCTGTTCATTATTGATCTGCCAATTTTTTACCCGATCGCCAAAAACCTTAAAACAAATCTGAGCGTAACGACGGAAGGCATGAATACAACGGCGGTCCTGCCAGCCGTTATATTTCTTAGCCAAGGCCAAGGGTAAATCAAAATGATATAAGGTAACCAGTGGAACAATCTCATTGGCTATTAGCTGATCGATCACCTGATTATAAAAATCAATCCCTTTCTGGTTGATCTGACCATCGCCATCAGGAATAATACGAGTCCAGGCAATCGAAAATCGGTAAGCCTTCAACCCCATTTTTCTCATCAGTTGAATATCTTCTTTAAAGTGATGGTAAAAGTCACTAGCTACTTTTGTATCCGCCTGCTGATCAGAGCGGGCAAATGAATTGTGATCAGCAACCGACTCACCTTTGCCTGCTTCATTCCAGGCTCCTTCGATCTGAAAGGCCGAAGCAGAAGCTCCCCACAGAAAATCTTCGTCAAATTTTTTCATCTACTCATTTCCTCCTTGCTTGATAAAAAGTAAAGCTGCTTTTTCGTTGACAGTGGTTGCAGTGGTTGCCTTAATCTCAGCAAATTGGCTGGAATTAGTCACAATAATCGGAGTTAACAGCTCATAACCGGCTTTGCGAATCGCCTGGGCATCAAAGCTAACAATGGGATCACCAGCTTGAAGGCGGTCACCGATCTCGGCTTGTTTTTCAAAATAACGGCCCTCTAACTCAACTGTATCCTGCCCAATATGAATCAACAGCTCGACGCCGTTATCCAGTAACAATCCGACTGCATGCAATGTCGGATACAATGCCTGAACCGTGCAAGCCATAGGCGCTATGACTTGATTGTCCGCAGGTTCAATAGCAACTCCTTTGCCCATTGCCCCGCCAGCAAAGACTTCATCATTGATCTGATTAAGTGCTACAACTTTTCCTGCTAAAGGTGTTGCTATCGTCATTTCTTCTTCACTTGATTCTGTAACATTTTCACTTAATGGATCTGTTGTTTCCGGTAGATCTTTAAAACCCGAGAAAACCGTTAGCAGGCAACCACCGAAAAAGGCAATTGCACAACCTAGTAGATAACAGACAAAACCTTTTACTCCGGCATCGGCATAAACTGGAATGGTCAATACTCCCTGATTGGCAAAGGCATTACCGAACGAACCGCCCCAGCCCATTAAGGCGCCACCTAAAGTTCCGCTGATAACAGCGCAGACCATGGGCCTCTTCAGCCGCAGATTGGCGCCGTATATGGCTGGTTCAGTGATACCAAAGAGTGCAGTAACGGTCGCAGAGGCAGAGACAGTTTTCAACTCTTTATTTTTAGTCTTCAAAAAGACACCCAAAGCAGCTCCGGCTTGGGAAAAATTAGCTGCTCCTGCAAAGGCCAATAAGTTCTGTCGACCCGTAGTCGCTACATCATTGATCCCAATCGGAATGATCGCACGATGGGCCCCAAAGATTACCAGCACACACCAAATGCCGCCAATAAAAGCCCCAAGTAAAATCGGACTAAAATGCATGATATAGTAATAAAGCCAATTAACAAAATTGCCTAAATAGATACCAATAGGACCAAAAAAAATCAGAGTTGCCGGTACCATGATCAATAGGCAAAGGGTCGGAACCATAATGATTTTCAGCACTTCTGGCATATGTTTATCAATAAAACGTTCGAGATAAGATAAAATAAAGACGGCAATAATAATAGGGATGACCGATGAAGTATAGTTAGCCTTAGTAATTCCTAGACCAAACAATGTGACTGAACTATCGCCCGTCATCAAATCGACAATCGCCGGATAGCAAAGGGTCGCCCCAATGATCATGGCAATATAGTCATTAGTTTTGAATACCTTAGCTGCCGAACGTGCCAGGATGATCGGCATAAAATAAAAGAGAGCATCAGAAGCGGCATTTAAAATGATATAAGTATTAAAAGTCGTAATATCTGTTGCATAAAAATTAGTGCCGATGATAGCCGCGACTGCTAAGACCCCTTTTAACATCCCCGAAGCAGCAATCGCTGGGATAGTTGGGGTAAAGATAGCGGCGATTGTATTTAAAATCTTACTGCCGATCCCCACTTTTTCCTCAGTTGTCGTTGTCCTCTCAGTCATATTGCCAAGTAAAGGTTCAAGTTCTTGGTACACTTTGGTTACATTATTACCTAAAACTACTTGGAACTGCCCATTGGCTTCCACAACTTGAATGACGCCCTCAAGTTGAGAAAGTCGATCTTTACTGGCTTTGCTATTATCTTTTAAAACAAAACGCAGCCGCGTATAACAATGAATCACACTGGAAACATTACTTTTCCCCCCGACATTTTCTAGAGTCTGTTGCGCAACTTTTTTATAGTCCATTAACTAACCTCATTTCTTCTAACATAATAAATCTATTATAGCTGAGTGCTGAAAAAGACACTAAGATAATGATTCGAAGTAAATCATGAAAAAATTCCTGATAAATTATAAACTGTTATTAATATGTCATCTTTTTTCATATCGTTACAAATTTTATTAAATTTTTCTAACATTATAAAATAAACTGTGATAGAATATAGGCATTAATCATTTGTTTTATTAGAAAAATCTCATAAATGACAGGAGCAAATAATATGAATAGACTTAGTAAAAAGACTTTTAACTGTTTTGTATTGATTTGTGGTTTACTTTTAAGTGGCTGTCAGTCAACTGGAAAAAATGCAGAACAAAAAGACAGCGCAACAAAACAAGAAATAAATATCGTTTTTGACTCAGAAATGGGCACAGCTGACATTTCACAAGCTACTGACTTTTACAGCTTCATCACTTTAAATAATGCCTACGAAGGATTATACCGACTTGATGGAAAGAACCAGCCTGTTTTAGCCGAGGCTAAAGAAAAAGCTAATGTAAGTGAAGATGGTCTGACTTACACTATAAAAATTCGTGAAGATGCCAAATGGTCAAATGGAGACTCTGTAACCGCTGATGACTATGTTTATAGCTGGCAGCGAACAGTCGATCCAGATACCGCAGCAGGTTATGCGAATATGTTTGATCCAGTAAAAAATGCTAAAGATATTCGGGAAGGAAAAACGGACAAAGAAAAATTAGGCGTTGAAGCGGTAAATGATCATGAATTAAAAATCACTTTGGAAAAACCGACTGTTTATTTTGAAGCCTTACTCGCTTTTCCGACCTATTTTCCCCAAAATGAAAAAATTGTCGAAAAATATGGTGACAAATATGCTTTGACCAGTAAAAATGCAGTCTATAACGGACCGTTTTTATTGACTGATTTTAGCGGCGCTGGAACTGACAATGCCTGGGGATTAAAGAAAAACGATAAATACTGGGACGCAAAATCAGTCAAGTTAACTACCATTAATTTCAATGTAGTAAAAGATTCAACCACAAGTCTGAACTTATTTGAAAGTGGTGAAGCTGACGATGTAACGCTTAGTGGTGAAATTGCCCGGCAAAAGAAAAATGATAAAAATTTTGTCAGCCAGACGGGAGGTACAACTCAATATCTAGAGATCAACCAAAAAGCGGAAGATTCTCCCTTTAGAAATAAGAACTTCCGCAAGGCGATTTCGATGGCAATCGACCGCAAGAAAATGGTCGAATCGGTGATCGGTGATGGCTCTGAAGTCGCAAATGGCGTAGTTCCGGCAAAAATAGGGACAAATCCTGATACAGGGAAAGACTTTGTCGATGATGTAAACTCCACTTTATCCTATGATAAAGATCAGGCACAAGAATACTGGAATAAAGCAAAAGAAGAATTGGGTGTTGATAAACTTAGCATTGACTTACTTGCATCTGATACCGACCAGTCCAAGAAAACTTGTGAATTTTTACAAGGATCGCTCGAACAAAACTTACCTGACTTAGAAGTCAATGTAACTAATGTTCCTCTATCCATCCGTCTGGACCGCTCTGACAATGGCAAGTTTGATATGGTAATGAATAATTGGTTAGGTGAATATCCTGATCCCACAAATTTCTTAAAATTATTTACTTCAGACAGTTCTTACAATCGCGGCCACTGGGTAAATGAAGAATATGACCAATATGTCGATGACGCTCTTAATAAAAATGCCAATGATCCAGCTGCACGCTGGCAGGACATGATCGCAGCTGAAAAAATTATGGATGAAGAACTCGGTGTGATCCCGCTCTATCAAGTTGCAGGTGCTCACCTGCATTCACAAAGATTTAAAGGTCAAGTCTACCATAGTGTTGGAGCAGGCTATGATTATAAATATGCTTATGTAGAAGAATAGAAAAGACATGATGAAAAACCACGATTTTTAAATAAAATTCGTGGTTTTTTATTCATCATATATTAAAGTCAATCATCTCGACCCAACTTCTGATTAATCTCTTGTGCTAAAATATCCGCTTTACCACCAAAGACTGCCTGAATCCCTCCTTGTGCTTCAAAAACTGCGGTAGCTCCTAACTCTTTGATCAAGTCTTTATCCACTTTTGAACTATCTTTTACAGAAACACGTAAACGGGAGGCACAAGCTTCAACGGATTCAATATTACTCTCATCACCTAAGGCAACAATAATCGTCTGAGCTTCCTCTGCTAAGGTTCCCTGACTAACATTATCAGTAATAACGGCAGCATCACTACTAAGCTCCATTCCGGGAACTTTCACCTTGAATTTGGTGATACAGAAACGAAAAACAACATAATAGATCAAGACCCAAACAATTCCAAGTGGTATTACACGAATCCAGTTTGTTTTTGCTTCTCCTTGCAGCACACCAAACAACAAATAATCAATCAAGCCGCCAGAAAAAGAATTTCCGATTCGGATATTTAATAGATCAGCCGCTAAAAAAGATAGGCCGTCTAAAAATGAATGAACAACATATAACCAAGGAGCAACAAATAAGAAGGTATACTCGATTGGTTCGGTGATTCCGGTTAGAAAAGAAGTCAAGGCTCCGCTAAAGTACAGACCTCCATTCTTCTTGCGATTGATTTTAGGAATTGAGTGATACATCGCTAAACAAGCAGCAGGCAAGCCAAACATCATTGTTGCAAAACGTCCGGCAAAAAAGCGCGTTCCATAAGTGAATAATCCTGTATGATTAGGATCTGCCAACTGAGCAAAAAAGATATTCTGAGCGCCTGTAACCATTTGACCAGCCACCATTTCCGAGCCGCCTAATGAAGTGTACCAGAACAGAGGATAGATCGTATGATGAAGACCGACAGCACCGATCAAGCGTAATAAGAATCCATATAAAAAAGTCCCTAAACTTCCCATCTTGGCAATTTCTTCCCCAATAGTCGTCAGTCCGCCCTGGATTGGTGGCCAGACAACATAGAATAAGGCTCCAATAATAATAGCAGCAAATGAAGAAACAATCGGGATAAAGCGTGATCCGCCAAAAAATCCTAAAAACTGTGGTAGTTCAATTTTACGATATTTATTGTGTAGAAATGCTACCGTTGCACCAATAACAATTGAACCTACAACACCGGTATCAATCGTCGCATCTTTTGCTGAGAATAATTGCAGAAAACCACCGATCGTTGCTGTATAAACCAGATAAGCAACGCCGCCAGAAAGGCCTGCTGTTCCTTTATCGCCATTAGCTAAACCAACTGCTACACCAATCGTAAAAATCAAAGCCAGATTAGCAAATACCGCATTTCCGGCAACATTCATAATTGTCAATATGGTCTGTAACCAGCCTTGGTTTAAAAAGGGATAAGCAGCAAGTGCACTTTCATTCGTTAAAGCGCCGCCTAGCCCTAATAACAAACCAGCAGCAGGCAAAATAGCAATTGGCAACATCATGGCCCGTCCAACTTGAGAAAACTTTTTAAACATCGTTTTTCACTCCATTTCTATTTTTCGTTCAAGGCAGCAATAAAGCGACTGGCAATTTCTTTAGGTC
>DATGVB010000088.1:0-4200 GCA_035300805.1 Tetragenococcus sp.
CTAATACGAAAATGCTTAAGCACTACAACACTTACTGGACACAAATAGATGATGATATTCAAACTTCAAATTCACCGGCAATTACAGGCGATGGAATTCGCTTAGGAACCAGTGCTGGAGCGGATTTAACTGGGATGGGCTTTACCCAGATGATGCCGGTGTCTGATCCTTGGACAGGTGAACTATTTAGTGGTTTACAAGTTCCGCCAGCCAACTTTGTAATGGTTAATACCCAGGGCCGACGTTTTGTCAATGAATATGAAAGTCGTGATGTTTTGACTCAGGCGGCCATTGATAATGGGAGTTTGTTTTATTTGATCGCCGATGAGAATATCAAGCAAACAGCTTATAATACCAGCCAGGAAAAAATTGACCGTCAGGTAGCTGACGGTACGCTTTATCGGGCGAACAGTCTGGATGAGTTAGCGGAACAACTGGAAATGGATCCGGCTATTTTAAATGAAACGATCGCTAATTATAATTACTATGCTGATCAAGGCGCAGATCCTGAATTTGGTAAAAATGTCTTTGATTTAAAAGTTGAAAAAGCACCATTTTATGCAACACCAAGAAAACCTGCCATCCATCATACGATGGGAGGACTGAAAATCGATAGTAAAACTCATGTTTTAGATAAAGAAAATCAAGTGATTTCAGGCTTATATGCAGCCGGAGAAGTAGCTGGCGGCATCCATGCAGGCAATCGTCTGGGTGGCAATTCTCTGGCGGATATCTTCACCTTTGGCCGGATCGCCGGAAAAACAGCAGTGATAGATTCAGTTAAATAAATTTTTGGTAAAAGATAGCCAGACTTCAGTTGAGAAGGACTTTTGGTCAACTCATGTTGTCTGGCAACATCTGCATAATTAAGAAGGACTCCGGTTCTTCTTTTTTGTCCTTCTGTTTATAGTTATGAGGTTTCATTTTTTCTTTGAATGTCCAGTACGCCTTGTTGGATCAGGGTCTGTTTCCAAAAAGTTCTTCCAGTGGTTTAGGAAGGGCTTCAAATTGCGATCTTCAACTCTTGATAGATATTTCATAGGAAGCTCTGATGAAAAAATTAATCGTTAACAAATAACCCACGATTGGGAACTTTGTGATATGTTTTTGACGAAAAAGTGGAAATTGTTTGAGTTGTTCATAGCCCAAGTTTTTATGCAGTTATTTCCAGTGTTTTTTAGCTTTCGGTAATCCGCCGTCTCCTTTTTATCCAAATGATTCATAGAGCGAATCCGTTGCTGGTTAAAAGTGCTGCTAATCTACTCATACTTCATCAAAGTATGAGTAGATCAGAGAGGAATCTACTCCAAGTCTGCCGAAGTTTGAGTAGATTAGGGCGGAATCTACTCCAAGTTCATCAAAGTTTGAGTAGATTGATGAAGCTTACTTGATTGAATCAAAATTTAACAAAGCACATATGGAGCCAAAGGTGTTGGCGAACTTTGTCTGATTCCTACAAGTCCGGCAGTTGCGCATGCCTATTATAATTTTGATGGGAAATTCCGTACTCGTTTGCCACTGGCAGAATTGATTGGCTATCCTTTTTGTCTCAAACAAAAAGTTTGCACTATCGTTTAATCGGGGTTATGATGAACACAGTTAATCAATCGCACACGATTGAATAGTGAAATAAGGAGAGTGTCTAAATGACTTTAAAAAAATATGATGTCGTGGTGATCGGCGCAGGTCCTGCGGGTATGGCGGCAGCTTTATATGCTTCAAGAGCAAATCTATCAGTGATGTTACTTGATCGTGGTATTTATGGCGGTCAGATGAATAATACGGCAGAAATTGAAAATTATCCCGGTTTTAAATCGATTTTAGGTCCGGATCTTTCGCAGGCAATGTATGATTCTTCTGTTCAATTTGGGGCAGATTTTGGTTATGGTACAGTCAAATCAGTGGTGGATCATGGCAATTATAAATCGATCGAGACCGATGCCGATGATTATGAAACCAAAGCGATTATTATCGCTACGGGTTCAAGTTATCGTCGCTTGGGTATTCCTGGCGAGGAAGAATATCGGGGTCGTGGTGTTTCGAATTGTGCCATTTGTGATGGAGCTTTTTTCAAAAAGCAACACGTGGTCGTAATTGGCGGCGGCGACTCAGCGGTTGAAGAAGGCGAATATTTGACCCGTTTGGCCGATAAGGTCACGATTATTCACAGGCGTGATCAATTACGTGCGCAACAAATCATACAAGAGCGCGCTTTTAAAAATGATAAGATCGAATTTGTCTGGGACAGTAATGTCAAAGAAATTGTGGGTGACGATAATAAAATAACAGCTGTTAAGGGCATCAATAAAAAAACTAAAGAAAGTTTTGAAATTGATGCGGCCGGAGTCTTTATCTATGTCGGTATCGAACCAATGAGCGAACCTTTCCGTTCATTAGGGATCACAGATGAAAAAGGCTGGTTTATTACGGATGGTGATATGGCTACAAGTATTCCCGGTATTTTTGCGGCCGGCGATGTCCGTCAAAAAGATCTGCGCCAAGTAGTAACAGCCACTAATGATGGCGGGATTGCTGGACAAAGTGCTTATCATTACATTACTGAGTTGGATAATAAAACGGCGAATGTAAATTCTTGATAAAAGGAACAGGTGGTGCGTCAATGGAAAAAATAACGGATATTAAGTTAACTGATCAGCTGTGTTTTTCAATCTATAATGCCAATCGCCTGTTTTCAAAGTTTTATCAAAAAGCCCTAGAGCCTTACCAGCTGACCTATACTCAATATATTGTGCTGCTCACCTTGTGGGAAGAAGGTTGTACAACCCTTAACCAACTGTCAAAAGAGCTGGATCTAGCAAGTAATACACTGACGCCTTTATTGAAAAGGTTAGAAAAGGCCGGCTGGTTAACGCGTTGTCGTGTTAAAAAAGATCAGCGTCAGTTACAGATCCAATTAACTGAAAAGGGAAGAAAACAGAAGGCAGCAATTGAGCAAAGTTTAGAAAACTGTGTGGATGAGCAAATAGGAATGACATTTGAAACTTATCAGCGGATGTTAGCAGATAATCAAAAATTAATTAATGAACTAAAAAGTTATTTAGAAGTAAAAGCAGATTAAAAATATTTTGAAAGGAGAATTTTAAATGCCGACGATTTATGACTTTAAGGAAACTGAAATGAGTGGAAAACCACTTGATTTAAAGGATTATGAAGATAAAGTAGTGATCATTGTCAATACGGCAAGTAAATGCGGATTAGCACCGCAATTGGAGGCTTTGGAAAAGTTTTACCAAAAATATAAAGACCAGGGTCTGGAAGTTTTGGGTTTGCCATCCAATCAGTTCCATCAAGAATTAAAAAGTGATGAAGAAACTGAAGATTATTGTCAAGTTCACTATGGGGTGACTTTTCCAATGACAAAACGAGTAAGAGTGAACGGCGATGATACCGATCCGTTATTTAGTTATCTAAAAGAGACCTCTGGAGATGGAAGGATCAAATGGAACTTTACCAAATTTTTAATAGGACGTGATGGTCAATTGATCAGACGCTATGCCCCAACTACCAAACCAGAAAAAATGGAAAATGACATTATAGCAGCTTTAGAAAACAAATAAAGGAGAATGTAAAATGAGTGTAAAAGTGACAACCGATCAGACTTTTGAACAAGATACTGCCAAAGGATTAGTCGTTACAGACTTTTGGGCAACTTGGTGTGGTCCATGTAAAATGCAGGCGCCTGTAGTCGAACAACTATCTGAAGAACTAGCTGATAAAGTAACTTTCACTAAGCTTGATGTGGATGAAAACCCTGAAACGGCCAGTCAGTTTAATGTGATGAGTATCCCAACTTTATTAGTTCAGCAAGACGGACAGGTAATTGACACGATCATAGGTTTCCATCCTAAAGAACAGCTGGAAGAAACTTTAGCACAATATATGTAATAAAAAGGATCTGGTTCAAATAACCAGATCCTTTTTAGCGCACTTAGTCAAGTGATAAAAATACTGTCATTTTTTTACCACTTTAAAGAGAATCAGAGATTGCAAGAGATTTAAAATGAGTAAAAAAATGAAAACCTTTTGACTGCCTGTGGTAATGGCGGCAGCGGGTTGGTCAATGCTCGCTTGACTTTGAGCGATGAAGGCAGCTGCACTTGAAGTACCCACTGCTCCTGCAAATTGCTGTAAGGTCGTTAAAAGCGCATTTCCGTCTGCCCGCTCTAAAAGGTTCAATTG